>NZ_WXWK01000056.1:0-44081 GCF_009904835.1 Vibrio sp. V33_P6A3T137
TGGAGGGGTTCCCGAGTGGCCAAAGGGAGCAGACTGTAAATCTGCCGGCTCCGCCTTCGATGGTTCGAATCCGTCCCCCTCCACCATATTCTCTCGCAAGAGAAATCCTTGATTGATGCGTTGGGAAAACGTCAGTTAAGTGACGTGATAACGAATACGTTATCCGTAAACCCCTTGGAGGGGTTCCCGAGTGGCTAAAGGGAGCAGACTGTAAATCTGCCGGCTCCGCCTTCGATGGTTCGAATCCGTCCCCCTCCACCATATCGATTAAGCCTGCTCAGAGAGCAGGCTTTTTTGTATCTTCAATCCATACTATCCCCTCTAGCAGGTAGACTTTCAGATAATAAAAAAGGCTTCACATTATTAAACGTGAAGCCAAACATCGAATCTTAAAACAGACTCAATCAGGATTATCGATCAATCACTATCACTCGCGTTTCGTAAGGACGGAGAACTTGATGTGCTAATACCGATTGCTGCTCAATACCGGCATAATTACCTAATAGATAACGAGCATTTTCTAATGGTAACTCATCCGGTAACACCCACTCTTCTTCTTGATCGTAGTAGTTATTGATACACAACAGGATTTGCTGATCATCTTGGCGTTGATACGCAAAGATAGCCGGATGTGACGGCAAGAGATCTCGATAATCACCATCGGTGATGACTGGTACGGTTTTACGTAATTCAATCAAACGTTGATAAAAGTAAAACACCGAATTTTTATCGGCCAGCGCTTGTTCAGCATTGATCTGTAGATAATTACTCGCCACTTCTAGCCAAGGCTGACCTTGGCTAAACCCAGCGTAGGCTTGACTGTTCCACTGCATCGGCGTGCGAGAATTATCACGAGATTTTTGCGCCAAAATCGCCAACATCTCTTGATCACTAACCCCTTGCTGATTAACCATAATGTCATACATATTAGTACTTTCCACATCGCGATACTGCTCAATGGAAGTGTAACCAGGGTTAGTCATGCCAATCTCTTCCCCTTGATAGACATAAGGAGTCCCTTGCATCATATGAATCGAGGCCGCCAACATTTTCGCTGATTCAACCCGATATTGGCTGTCATTGCCCAAACGGCTAACCACCCGCGGTTGATCGTGGTTACACCAAAATAGCGCTCCCCAGCCTTGACCATTTAACCCCGTCTGCCAATGATTGAAAATTTGCTTCAATTGCAGAAAATCAAACGGCGCTTTAGTCCACTTTTCACCATTGAAATAATCGGCTTTAAGGTGATGGAAATTAAATACCATCGACAGCTCTTTACCGTCTAACGAAGAATATTGCTGGCAATGCTCTAAAGTCGTTGATGACATTTCACCCACCGTTACGCTGCCATAACGCTGGAATACATCGCGGCTGATCTCTTGCAGGTACTCATGAACCCGTGGACCATCGGTATAAAAACGGCGACCATCCCCTTGTTGATCATTAGGAAAATCCTGCTGCTTAGAGATTAAATTAATCACATCTAAGCGAAAGCCATCAACGCCTTTTTCAGCCCAGAATGCAATCACATCTTTGACTTCTTGGCGAACCTGAGGGTTTTCCCAGTTTAAATCCGCCTGCTGCTCAGCAAATAGGTGGAGATAATATTGATTGGTCGCTTTATCGAGCGCCCACGCACTGCCGCCAAACTTTGATTGCCAATTATTGGGGACACCACCCTCGACCGGATCATGCCAAATATAGTAATCACGATAAGGACTATTTTTATCACCCAGAGCCGATTGAAACCATGCATGATCCGTGGAGGTATGGTTAACCACGATATCCATAATGATACGAATACCACGCTGATGCGCCTGTTCTAATAGCTGATCAAAGTCAGCCATGGTGCCAAAATCTGGGTTAATGGCATAATAATCGGCAATATCATAACCATTATCGATCATCGGCGATTGATAAACCGGCGTTAACCAGATGGCATCGATGCCTAATTTCTGCAAATAATCGAGCTTAGAAATAATACCCGGAATATCGCCAGTGCCTTTATTGCCACTATCGCAAAAGCTTTTCGGATAAATTTGATAGATGGTGGCGGTTTTCCACCATAACGGATCTTGATTAACTGCACTCATAACTTACTCACTTACCAAAATAATCAACAGAGTGACCAATCCGCCACTCTAAAAATGCTAGTTACGCTTTACTGACTTCTAATTCGCCTTTGGCTAACGCACGCTTGTACATCACTAAGGTCAAGGCAGCCGGAACGATAATCGCCACCACCATCGCGACTAAGAAAGTCAGCCAATATTGCGGTTGAATGGAGAGAATACCTGGCAAGCCACCAACGCCGATGCCATTAGCCATAACGCCAGCACTACCACAAATTGCCGCGGCCAGTGCACTACCAATCATCGCGCTCAACATTGGGAATTTATACTTGAGGTTAATACCGTACATCGCAGGTTCAGTCACACCAAGATAAGCGGAAATTGCCGCTGGCACTGAAATATCGCGTTCACCATGTTTCTTACTGATAATGATAATGCCAACCACAGCAGATGCTTGAGCAATATTAGAAAGAGCAATCAGTGGCCAAATCGGTGTACCACCGAGTTGCTGCATAAGTTGCAAATCAACCGCGTTAGTAGTGTGGTGAATCCCGGTGATCACCAGTGGCGCATAGAGGAAACCAAACACCATTGAGCCTAACACTGCAAAATCACCCGTCATCGCCGCTTTAGCCGCAAACGCTACCCCATCACCAATCACACGTCCAAATGGACCAATGAATGCATGGGCTAAAATCACCGCTAGAATAATCGATACAAAAGGAACAACGACTAAATACAAATAAGCAGGAATAATGCGTTTGAGATTGGTTTCAATAAAGGCTAACACCACCCCAGCAAGAATGGCAGGAATAACCTGAGCTTGGTAGCCGACTTTTTCAATCGCAAACCAGCCAAAATCCCACACTTCTGGTACTTGAGTACCAATCAGATAGGCGTTCATCAACTGTGGAGAAACCAAGGTTACCCCCAGAGTAATCCCCAAAATCGGTGTCCCACCGAGTTTCTTGACCGTCGACCAACACACCCCGACCGGTAAGAAGAAGAAAATCGCTTCACCAATTAACCATAAAAAGGCATGGACACTGGCCCAAAACTGGCTAATTTCAGTTAATGTTTGGCCATCAAACATCTTGATGTCGCCAATCACATTGCGGAAACCTAAAATCAAACCACCGGTGATGATCGCTGGTAATAGAGGGACAAAGATTTCAGCTAAATGGGAAATACCACGCTCTAACGCATTCATATTTTTACGCGCGGCAAGTTTGGCATCGTCTTTTGACGCTTCTGATTTACCCGTCAGTTGCAGCAAGATTTTATAAACCTCGTCAACCTCAGTACCAATCACTACTTGAAACTGCCCCGCATTAGTAAAGCAACCTTTGACCATACCAATGGTTTCAATCTGCTTAATGTCGGCTTTTTCAGTATCGTTTAATACAAAACGTAAGCGAGTTAAGCAGTGGCTGACACTGGCAATATTTTCATTACCGCCGATCAGCTCAATAAGACGTACCACGTCTTGTTTGACTATCTTACCCATACCCTTATCCACCCTATTTGGTTTTTACTTATAATAGTTGAACTTACTGTGGGAACAATCCCAAATCTGATTGAATAATGACACAATGAATGAAAAACCAAAATGGGAACAATCCCATTAATTGAAAGCGATCACAAACAATCGAATCATCAATAGTAAAAGAGATACGCAACATCCAAAGAATTTGCAGTGGTCGCTAGGTTAACAAAGGTCGTCGCGTTAAAAGAAAGTGGGGATAAAACACGTTAACTCCGACCATACAGAGTTAACGCAAAATGAAGAATAACCCACTGATAATTATGAGGAGTTTTCAGATCACCTAGAAAGCCCAACACTCATGGCGTTATCTAAAATAAGCGGGGGGTTGAGTTAAATGTACCGGTTCGGTTAACTCACCAGATAAGTGTTTAATGAGTAGCTCTGCGGCTTGCTTGCCAGCCTGACGATAACCCGGATCAACGCTATAGATGTTAGGAAATAAAAAAGACAGCAGCTCATTACCACCGACACCCGTTACAACAATGTCATCACGCTGCTGCTCTTGTAAGCGCTTGATTACGCCCAACGCCAAAGTATCGCTGGCACAGACAATGGCCTCAGTATGAGCATTTAAAACGTTATCAACCAACTGATAAGCGCTTTCATGGTGTAGCTCACCGGTTTCAAATCTGGCTTCGATACCCTGCTGTTGGCACCAATTCAGATAAGCTTGTAAGCGCATTAAACCGGTTGTTTTATCTTTTGGATTAACGCCAATAAACGCAATGTTGGTTAATCCTTTATGCTTAAGATGGGTTAAGGCTGCTTCAATTAAAGCTTGATGGTCGTAATTAATCGAAGAAATGGAATCATGATCCATGGCAACCAACACCGCTTTATCTTGCCACTCTGCTAATGACGTTAAATCAATATCGGTAAAACCAAAGACAATCACACCATCGACATTACGCTTTTCAAGTACGTTGAGATGCTCACGGGTTTTATCACGATTAAATTGGCTCTCCATGATCACCACATCATAACCGTGCGCATACAGCACCTGTAACATACTGCTGATCGAACGATTTTCTGATGGTGAATCTAAGCGGGAAATAATCACCCCCACCACTTTTTGACTGCCGCCACGCATCGACTGAGCGGACTTCGAAGGTACATAACCGCACTCGGCAATCACCTGCTCGACTCGTTGCCGAGTTTCAGGTTTTACTTTCGGATCATTGGTTAATACCCGAGATACCGTCGATTTACCGACACCTGAAAGGCGAGCAATGTCGGTTATGGTCAGTTTTTTAGCCATTAATCCTTTGCCACCAACGATTGAGCTGCCAAATAAGCAGGCACATCGGCAATACTCTCCAACACAACCTCAGCCAAGGCTTCACCTTGTGGAGTAATCGCTTTACCAGTACGCACTAAAATTTTCCGCCCAACGTCTGCCGCTTGAGCAGCCATCATATCTTCCGCTTTATCACCAATCATCACTGAGTTCGCCATGTCTATTTTTAGAAAGTCGCGTGCAGAAAGCAACATTCCCGGCTTAGGCTTACGACAATCACACTCTTGACGATAAGGCTCAACGCCATGTTCTGGATGATGTGGACAATAATAGATACCATCCAGCTCGACACCATGATCGACAAAGTTCCAATCCATCCATTGCGTTAAAGAGAGAAAGCGATCTTCACTAAACAATCTACGAGCTATCCCTGATTGGTTGGTCACCAGTACCAATAAGTAACCCATCTCTTTTAACTGCTTTGCCGCAGTGAAGACCCCTTCGATGAAATGAAAATCGTGCTCATCGTGCACATAACCATGATCGACATTAATCACACCATCACGATCCAAAAACACAGCAGGTTTCGCCAAAATATTGCTCTCTTAGGATGTATTTGCTAAGAATTATACTCAACTATACTCAAGATGCTACACGCAAAAGTATTGCATCACTGCCAGTAACGTCAGCACTTCAACTATTCCTTCCTTAATGAGTCGTTAAGTTGATTACTTTTATTTCACGGCAATTTAGACGTCCAGACGTAAAAATATCTATTGACTTAAAAAGCGAGAACTCATAGCATCAAATCAAAGGACAGTTCAGGTGTATGCGCCTATCTCGATACGGGTTTCGTTTATGATTCAACTTCATCAAGTTAATAAAGTCTTTCATCAGGGTGATAAAGCTATTCACGCTTTGAAAAACATTGATCTAGAGATTAGCCAAGGAACGATTTTTGGTGTCATCGGCGCATCGGGAGCGGGGAAAAGTACTCTTATCCGTTGCGTTAACCTATTAGAAAAACCGACCAGTGGACGTGTGATTGTTGATGGGATTGATTTAACTCAGTTAACCAATCAGCAATTAGGCCAAGCCAGACGCAATATTGGGATGATTTTCCAGCACTTTAATCTGCTTTCTTCCCGTACCGTGTTCGATAATATTGCTCTACCATTAGAGCTGGCTAATCATACCCATGAGCATATTGAGCACAAAGTTAGCGAGCTACTAACACTCGTCGGTTTAGCGGATAAACGTCATACCTATCCTGCCAATTTAAGTGGCGGCCAGAAGCAGCGTGTGGCGATTGCTCGCGCACTGGCTTGCGAACCCAAAGTGCTGTTATGTGATGAAGCCACCAGTGCGCTTGACCCGGCGACAACTCAATCGATTTTAGAGCTGCTGAAAGAAATTAACCGCAAACTGAATATCACAATTTTACTTATCACCCATGAAATGGATGTCGTGAAAAGCATTTGTCACCAAGTGGCGATCATCGGTGATGGCGAATTGGTGGAAAAAGGCACGGTAGGCGATATTTTCGCACATCCTAAAACCCAATTAGCCCATCAATTTATTCGCTCAACGTTAGATCTGTCTATTCCTGAAGATTATCAGGCTCGCTTACAACCGACTCGTGTGGCTGGAAGCTATCCGTTAGTGCGCTTGGAATTCACAGGAGCCACTGTTGACGCGCCATTAATGTCACAAATCGCCCGTAAATTTAATATTGATGTCAGTATCTTAAGCTCTGATCTCGATTACGCTGGCGGGGTGAAATTTGGCATGATGGTCGCAGAAATTTTCGGTGATGATGACAATGCTGCAGCGGCGATAGACTATCTTCGCGAGAATAATGTAAAAGTTGAGGTGCTTGGTTATGTCCTTTAATACGATTATCGACTGGATCGCTTTTAATGGTGATTTACTACTCAGCGCCACTTGGCAAACGATTTATATGGTGGCAGTCGCTGGCATTATTGGCTTCGCAATCGGCATTCCACTCGGGGTTATTTTACATACCACCAAACAAGGCGGGTTATTGGAAAATACCAAACTGAACCGTGTCCTTGGCGCTATCGTCAATATTGGCCGCTCGATTCCGTTTTTGGTGTTGATGGTCGCAATCATTCCGATCACCAAAATGCTGGTCGGTACTTTCATTGGCACCACTGCGGCAATTGTCCCTTTGACCATCGGTGCGATTCCTTTTGTTGCCCGTTTAATTGAAGGAGCATTAATTGAAGTGCCAAGCGGACTGGTTGAAGCGGCGCAAGCCATGGGCGCAACGCCTTTACAAATTATTCGTAAAGTCCTGTTACCAGAGGCTATGCCAACCATTTTAAACTCGGTAACCATCACCTTGGTGACCTTAGTCAGCTACTCAGCCATGGCAGGCACCGTGGGAGGCGGCGGTTTAGGTGATGTGGCGATTCGTTATGGCTTTCATCGCTACGACGTCACCATCATGACCGTCACCGTCATCATGCTCATTATTTTGGTACAAATTATTCAATCGGTTGGTGACCACTTAGTGCGCCGCGTTGATCATAGATAATAATGTTTATATAACAAGGAGATAATAATGAAGTTTTCACTTAAAGGTTTATTGGCGATTGCTGCCGCGGCTATTGTATTAACGGGATGCGGCGAAAAAGCGGTCGACATGAACAAAATCAAAGTTGGCGTGATTGCCGGTGCTGAAGAACAAGTGGCGGAAGTGGCGGCTCGCGTCGCGAAAGAGCGCTATAACCTTGAAGTCCAGCTGGTAACGTTTTCTGATTATGTTACCCCAAACGCTGCGCTTAACGATGGTTCGATTGATGCTAACGCATTTCAACATAAACCTTATTTAGATCGTCAAATTGCCGATCGTGGCTATAAGCTAGCGATTGTTGGTAACACTTTTGTTTATCCTATCGCTGGCTATTCAAAACAAATCACCACTCTTGATGAATTAGCTACTGGCTCACGAGTCGCGGTGCCCAATGACCCAACCAATTTAGGTCGCTCTTTATTGCTGCTACAACAACAAGGTTTAATCACCTTACGTGATGATATTGGTCTGCTTGCGACCGTGCGTGATATCACTGACAATCCGAAAAACCTGCGCATTATGGAACTGGACGCCGCTCAGCTACCTCGCGCTTTGGATGATGTCGCACTAGCCATCATTAACACCACTTACGCCAGCTCGATTAATCTTACCCCTGAAAAAGACGGTATTTTTGTCGAAGATAAAAACTCACCTTACGTGAACCTACTGGTTGCTCGTCAAGATAATGTTAATGCTGAGAACGTACAAAACTTCCTCAAAGCATATCAAACTGACGAAGTGTATAAAGCCGCCTCAGAAATTTTCCATGGTGGCGCAGTCAAAGGCTGGTAACTGACCAACACTACTGAAAATGCACGACAAAAAAGAGACCGCCACTGGCTGGTCTCTTTTTTATTAGCGGTCATCAGTCAATGCTCGCGATTAGGATCAAGCGACGGGCTCATTTTTCAAATGATCCCAAGAGAGATTAGAAACGATTTTGCAGTCATCGCATTTAAAATGGAAAATCTCATGGATAGGCTCATCCAGTAACCACGCGCCGCCACACTTAGGACAAGGACGAGCTTGCTCATCGGCTAAGCTCGTTCCACCCACTCGGTACTGATAGTAATAGGTCGGGATCTTGGTTAAATACTCGATACGTCCCCGTAAATCCCAACCACGACGAAACAGATCGCTATCAATATCACACAGCTCATGCAGCGCGGCGTGTTCAGCTTTGCAGCCTCCTGCCATCTGAATTTCATCACAAGCTTGCCATTCCGTTTGCCATTTGATCACCGCTTTATGGTCACCATTAAAGGTAGGCGGATTACGATACAAAGGAATAGGCAATAAGGTATCGCCGCTACGAAGTGGCGAGCAAGTATGCACATAAGTGGTGTATAGCACCTGCCAACTCGGTGGCTCGCAGTCTGCTGCTTGTTCTGAGTTAATATCACGGCCAAGCAAACGCACTTTAGGCGCCAGTAAACAAGCCTCCGATAAGCGATGCAAACAAGCTTTGACAAAATCTGAATAGTATTTCGGGTGCAAACTATCTTGCTCTGGGCACACGGCGCGCAAGAAAAACTCGCCATCACCAAGCACCAGCGGAAACTCTCTACCCAATACTTGACCGTTATAGCGCAAGGCATCCATCAAACCGTTGACCGCTTTATCTACCGCACTGATGGTCGTGTTATCAAAACATTCAAACTCAAGCTCTACTACATACATCGTTCTACACCGCTGGCTCAAGTTGGTTTAAAAAATCCGCCACATCGGCGCACAAGACTTCCCGCTCGTCGGTACCTAACGTTTCTCTAATCACATTCCCAGTGAGATTACAAATCGACACCACCGCCATTTCATCGTCTGTGGTCGCAATAAAAATGGTGGGCTTTTGTTTTAAACGCCGTTGCATCACCAAGTGGCCAAGAATATTTTCCTGTAAACGAAGATAATCGTCATCACTCCAGACTTGCAATAACGTCAGCGAGTGACCGCGCCACGTTGCCGGTAAATCTCCACTGTATTGGCTGCCATAAAATGGCGCAATATCACTATGTAAACTCAGCTCAATTCCCTGCTCCACCGCCTGTAAATCAGCACTCTGAGCACGTTCCACCGGCTGCCAATAAACGCTATTGTTACTTTGCTGCTCAATGCAAGGGGAAGGCATATGGCTTAACTCATCGCTACTAGGCAGATGATGATGTCTCTGTTGATAAGCTTGAAGATAACGTTGCGAGAAATCACGCAACGCGGCGGCGACCAAATGAGCCATAGGGTTCTCCATAACGAAACTGACGACAAACGCTAATGACAGCGTGAGCAGTATTGCGTAAAATTCTGATTATTCTAATCGATTTGATGATAAATGATGAGCAAATATTCTGATGCCAAAGAGCTATCTGGCTTAACCCTTGGCAAAGCCACTGCCTATGCCAGCCAATATGACCCAAGTTTGTTGCAGCCAGTGCCACGTAGCCTCAACCGCAACGATCTCGATCTTGGTGAGACACTCCCCTTTCAAGGCTGTGACATTTGGACTTTATATGAACTCTCTTGGTTAAGCAGTAAAGGCCTACCACAAGTGGCGATTGGTGAAGTGCGCATTCCAGCCACCAGCGCTAACTTAATTGAGTCTAAATCGTTCAAACTGTACTTAAACAGCTTCAATCAATCTCGTTTTCAAGACTGGCAAACGGTACAAACTCACTTGATAAACGATCTGTCGGCGTGCGCTGGTGAAAGCGTTGCAGTGCAGTTATTCCCACTTGCTCACTATACCAATCAACCGATTGTTTCGATGCAAGGTGAATGTATTGATCAGCAAGATATTGAAATCGATCACTATCAGTTTGATGCTACCTTATTGGAACAAGCGACGGAAACTGAAATCGTCACCGAAACTCTGCACAGCCACTTACTCAAATCAAACTGCTTGATCACCAATCAACCGGATTGGGGCAGTGTTGAAATCACCTATCACGGGCCGAAAATACAACGCGAAGCATTATTGCGTTATATTGTCTCATTCCGTGAGCATAATGAATTTCATGAGCAATGCGTTGAGCGAATTTTCCATGATTTGTGTCGTTACTGCCAGCCTAAACAGCTCACTGTATTGGCGCGTTACACACGTCGAGGCGGCTTAGACATCAATCCATTCCGCTCAACCGAACGACCTTCACCTGAGCATAATTTACGCATGGCTCGCCAATAAAAGGACGCCCATTATAATGCCCTCTTTCCGCTGGATACCTTACGTTTGCCTACTCCTACTGAGCATTTCTCCTTGGGTAAAAGCCGCCGTCTACGCTTTGCCGCAACTTAACGAAGCACACGGTTTATTGGAGATTTCTCCCATTCAGGCCAAAAATCTCGTCGAAGAGTATTTAGAGCAGCGTAAGCTGGCGGATAAAACCGAAAAAACACCGTCCAATATTAGTCGAGATGAAACCGATAGCCGCATTCGAACGCCAAGCAGTACCATTGATGCGCTAAAAATTTTAGCCACTGCTGAGTTTATCTTGGGTAATACACAAACGGCGTTTGATACGCTCGATGAAGCCAAACAGCTCGCGCAAGAGCATGATCTTCCTTATTTGGCGTTAGAGCTAGATATTATGACGATTCGTTTACAGTGGCGACACAATCACGATGCAGATGCTGCTCGTCAACAACTGCGCGAGATCACCAATCAGCACCCTCTCTTGCTCGAAGAACATCGCCTCTCTAAGCAGATTGATTACCATGTCACCATGCTCAGCGCAGAAATTGCGTCACAAAATAACGAGATAACTTTAGCTAATCAACTGTTTGCAGAAGCAAAACCTTATCTTGAATCATTGCAAGCCAAAAAACCCTTGATTGAATATCACGTGATCGTCGGAAAACACTATCTACACCATAAACTCTACAATTTAGCCTTATCTGAACTACTCACGGCTTATTGGGGGGCGATAGAAACCAATGCCAGCGCAGAATTAGCAAAAACCAATAATCTATTAGCGCAGTTGTTTTATGAACGTCGGGTACTGGATAAAGCTTTAGTTCATCTCTCTCAAGCCGCCGAGTTTTATGGTAACTATGAAAAATCGCCGATCCTTGTTTCTGTGCTTAAACGGATGGGGGATGTTTATTTTCAACAAGGTAAGTACAATTTAGCCTTGGTGCATTATTTTAATGTTATCGATCATGAAAGTAGTGAACTCAATCTAGCCAGTGTGATTGATGTTCGGTTAAGTTTATCCGCGACTTATCGGCAGCTCTATAACTATACGCTAGCCGAACAATATCTCAGCGTGGCGAAGGAACTCCTTCAATACACACCAAACCTACGCTTGCAAGCGCGAGCCGCCTTACTTAGTGCTCAGTTAGCCCTATCTCAGCAAAACAATAGACAAGTGATTGACTACGCCCAAGCGGCAATCAAGTTTAATGAAACGCTACACGACATGGAAATTGAAGAGCAAGCCTATCAACTTCTTTCCTTAGGTTATGAGCAAAAAGAGCAGTATTTACTCGCATTAGAATGGAGTAAAAAAAGCCACCAAATCACTCAACTTCGCCAAGCTCAGCTTAACCAAATTAGTGAAGATGCCTTTCGCCAGCAAAAAGAATTTGTTGAACAAACCCTGCATTTAGTTGGCCAAGAAAAAGCCCTACAAGCGACTCAACGTGAATACAGCAAATTTCAAAAAATCGCTTTTACGCTATTTTTAACCAGCATTGTATTGTTTCTCTACCTGATGCGTCGTGGTTATATTATCCAAAACCAACAAGACGAAATCGATGAGCTGAATAGCCATTTATTCACGCATTCTCGCTCTCGTTTACCCAACCTAAGAATGCTCAATGCGAAGTTACTCTCTTCTCTTCAACGCAGTAGCTATAATTACGAGCAGTGGTTAATTGGTGAATTGATTCATGAACCGTTAAATGATCGTCTGCGCTTCGCGATGATTGATCTCCCTTTCCTGCGCAGTATGTACTTACAACATGGCTATACGGCAGGTGTAGAGCTCGAACATGCTTTTGGGCGTTTTTTAACTGACCATCTTGAGGAGCCAGCCCGGCTCTATCATTTCTCGGATGCAAACTTACTGTACATTGAACCCAATATCGATAGAGATCGGCCACCAGAAGAGCTGTTTAATAAAGTCCAAGACTTAATCAATCAGTTCCAACCAGAGCGGCGTTTAAACCGAACCATTCGCTTAGGGATTGCCGATTATCCTTTTTTACCCAGAGCCTACACCGCCATTAATGATAAAGAATTATTGGATATTTTATTGATGGCTACAGGGGTCGCCAGAGAGCTGAGCCTAAAAGACAACACCAGCCATTGGGTCTATTTTAAGGCGATAGATAACGCCCCTGCGGCCAGTTTCGCCTCAAGTAACATCCGAAAATCGTGTCAACAAGCGATCAATCAAGGACTGATTAAGGTTCACTCATCTTATCGTGATGAAGAGCAGATTAAAAAGTTCTTAAAAGATGGATAAATGCTATGCGGTTAACAGATTGAGCTAATGACCTCCACTAATTATTTGTTATTATCGACAGATTGATAAATAGCGTCTCATCCTTGAGATAGTGTAAATTGGCCATTAAAGACTAGCTCAATTTTCCTGGTTTAGCCGTACTGGAGCGCATGTTGAAATCACAAACGTCGAACGATGAACATCAAACTCACCCTATGGATGTCCGAGTGAAACAGTGTGCAGAGACCCTGTTGTATCTACCGGGATTACCCATCAAACTGAAACGCGATGTTCAGCAATTGTTAAGCACCAATCACACCATCAATCAGCAAGATCAAGCGTTGCGTCTATTATATTTATACCAACGTGCGATGAAAATTTTTGCTCATAATCCTAATCTCGGGCATCAAGAAGCTCCCCATTGCGGCGATAAAGCACTCCTGACTCAGCTCAGTGATGAACTACAGCACCTGATCACCGAGCTGGATTTTGAAGGTGAGGCTGGAGATTTACTGACGGATATCCGCAGCAAGCTTCTGCTTGGGGTTAATAGCCAAGGATTACTTGAGCTGGCTTTGCAAGTGCTGAAATTAGTCATCGATGGTACTCAATATGAGCGTAAAAACTCGGAGAAATTCCTCGAACAAATCAATAGTTCATTATCGAAAAATCTGCAAAGCACCCGCGTTAATCTTGAGCAAAGCACCCATTATCAACAGCATCGCCAACATATGCATCAAGATCTCCTTCACCTCGTCAACCGCGGCCAGCATGCTTTATCATCTCAAGCCAACGAATCCAATAAGCCTGTAAGTGCGGTATTTAGTGAAATTGAAGCCTTATCCGAGCGTTTGATTCATGCTGAACAACGAGAACAAGTGCTGATTGAACGTATGCAATATACCCAGCACCAAATGGAAACCTTGCTAGAACTGACTCAAGATTATCGCCGTCGATTAGAAGATCAAGCGCAGCGACTACTGCAAGATCCACTGACCAAATTGTATAACCGCACTGCGTTTAATGATCGATTAGAATTAGAGTATCGGCGCTGGATTCGCACGCAGCATAATTTGCGTTTGGTGATTTTAGATATTGATGCTTTTAAAGCGATTAATGAAAGTTTTGGTTATCTTGCTGGGGATAAAGCGTTAAAAGTGATTGCTCGAACCATTCATAAAGAACTGGAAAAAACCGATACCGCCGCGCGTTTTTCAGGAGAAGAATTCATCTTACTGTTGCCAGAACGCGCCGATAATGAGTGCTATCAGGTTATACAAAAAATACAGCGTAATGTGGCTAGACTGCCTTTTAAATTTCGCGATAAACAGATCACCATCACTCTTAGTGCCGCTTCAACCCACTTTAAAGAAGCCGATACACCAGAAATTGTTCTTGAACGGTTGCATCGTTCCCTACAGGAGATGAAGCCTTATGGTCCTAATCAACTGGCTTGGAAATAAGCCACTAAACGAACAACATTTAACCATTTACCGTAAACTTAGTGACTCATTTCACATCTTGCGCCTAGCGATGTTTTCCAAAACCATGGTTACGCACAAGATTAATAAGCCATTTCAAACTGTTGAACCTAAACGAACTAAAATGGCATCCCGATACGACAGAGTGTTCCCCCCTAAGTCACCCATGTAAACTCTATCTCCATCAATAACGACTATGATTGAAAGAGTGCATTAATGACATAGGACCAATAGCACTTCTCCCACGATTGTTAAGGAGGTCAAGATGATCACTCAAGTTAGCCCAGCCGGCAGTATGGATCTACTGTCGCAACTTGAAGTAGAAAGACTCAAAAAAACCGCATCCAGTGATCTCTATCAGCTGTATCGCAATTGTAGTTTGGCAGTACTCAATTCCGGAAGCCATACCGATAACTCCAAAGAAATGCTCGAACAGTACAAAAACTTCGATATCACCGTACTGCGTCGTGAGCGGGGCATTAAACTCGAGCTCACCAATCCACCAGAGCAAGCGTTTGTCGACGGGCAAATCATCAAAGGGATTCAAGAACACCTGTTTGCTGTGCTGCGTGATATTGTTTACGTCAACATGCACTTATCTGAAAATCAAAGACTGAACCTAACCAATGCCAGCCACATCACTAACTTAGTATTCGGTATCTTACGCAATGCAGGCACTTTGGTGACAGGGGTAGAACCCAACCTTGTCGTCTGCTGGGGAGGGCATTCGATCAATGCGACCGAATATCAATATACCCGTGAAGTTGGCCATGAATTAGGGCTAAGAGAGCTCAATATCTGTACCGGATGTGGACCTGGTGCGATGGAAGGGCCAATGAAAGGGGCGGCTATCGGTCATGCTAAACAACGCTATCAGCAACAGCGCTACTTGGGCTTAACTGAGCCATCGATCATTGCTGCCGAGCCGCCAAACCCGATCGTCAATCAATTAGTGATTATGCCTGATATCGAAAAGCGTCTTGAAGCCTTTGCCCGAATGGCACACGGAATCATCATTTTCCCTGGAGGTCCAGGAACCGCAGAAGAACTGCTGTATATTCTCGGGATCATGATGCATCCTGATAATGCAGACCAACCAATGCCAATTGTATTGACGGGTCCAAAAGAGAGCGAAGCGTATTTCCGCTCAATCGATCAATTTATTGGTAGTACGCTGGGTGAAGAAGCCCGCAAACACTACACGATTGTGATTGATGATCCGGTTCAAGCGGCAAGAATTATGAAAGATGCCATGCCACTGGTTCGTCAGCATCGAAAAGATCACGACGATGCGTACAGTTATAACTGGTCATTAAAAATTGAACCGGAATTCCAACTGCCCTTTGATCCGACTCATGACAGCATGGCGAGCTTGGATTTACATCTTAATCAACGCCCAGAGGTGCTCGCTTCCAACTTACGCAAAGCTTTTTCTGGGATTGTTGCTGGTAATGTCAAAGCGGAAGGGATCCGCGAGATTGAGCGCAAAGGTCCGTTTACTCTGCATGGTGAACCAGCATTAATGAAAAAAATGGACCGATTACTCAACGACTTTGTCAATCAACACCGGATGAAGCTTCCTGGCTCAACCGCTTATGTGCCTTGCTATCGAATTAGCTCCTAGTGGCGCTCAGCAAGGATAGTAATCTGCTTTAATTTCATTACAATAAGGGCCTAACAGCCCTTATTTTTTTGGTGATTATGTCTATTCATCTTGTGATTATTGATGCGTTAAACCTGATCCGCAGAGTGCATTCCGCTCAACCCGATGAAAACGATATCGCCCGCACCGCTAATACCACCTGCCGCACCTTACAGCGTATTATTAATGAATCCGCTCCGACTCACATGATTGCGGTGTTTGATCATGCGTTGCAAGATCGTGGCTGGCGTGCCGAACTACTACCAAGCTATAAACAAGGACGTAAGCCGATGCCCACTAGCCTACATAATGGCTTGGAGCAAATTCAACAAGCATGGTGGGAGCTTGGTATCGATTCACTGCTTTCAGAAGGTGATGAAGCGGATGATTTAGTCGCAACCCTAGCCTGTAAAGTGGCCAGCCATGGTGAAAAAGTAACGATCATTTCCACTGATAAAGGCTATTGTCAGCTGTTGTCTCCGACCTTACAAATTCGTGATTATTTTCAACATCGCTGGCTAGATGCGCCATTTATCGAACAAGAATTTGGGGTAAAACCGAGCCAATTGACCGACTATTGGGGTCTAACGGGCATGAGTTCGAGCCAAGTACCTGGTGTCGCCGGTCTCGGCCCTAAAGCAGCTCAAGCGATCCTCTCTGAATTTACCGATATCGAACACGCTTATGCCAGTGACACCTTAGCCAGTAAATATCGGAAAAAACTCGATCAAGAGATTGAAATAGCAAGGATTTGCAAGCAAGTTGCCACCCTGAAAACTGACATTGAACTCGGTTTTAATTTACAGGATATCCGTTTTGAGCCCCAAAACTAGGCTCAAAACGAATCAACAAACAACAAACCGATTTAGTAGGGAGAAATGGTCGACAGTGACTGGATATGGACAGTGATCTCTTCTCGATCATGATAGAGATGCTTGGCTTGTAAGCGAAACTTAACTTTATTCTGTTTCAGAAAATCTTTCAGATTCTCAATATCTTGCAATACCTCATCGTAGCGGCCCTTCATCGGTAATTTGAGATTAAAGATCGCCTCTTTAGCCCAACCACTGATGATCCACTCCCCCATCAACTGAGCAACGCGCGCAGGCTTCTCAATCATATCGCAGACAATCCAAGTGACGTTCTTACGCGGCGGTTCAAACTTAAAACCATCTTCCATATGATGTTTAACCTGACCGGTGTCCATTAAGCTTTGTGCCATCATGCCATTATCCACGGCATGAACAAACATCGAACGCTTCACTAACTGATAAGTCCAACCACCAGGGCAAGCACCGAGATCCACCGCCCACATACCCGATGCCAAACGCGTATCCCATTCCGCACGAGGGATAAAGACATGAAAGGCTTCTTCTAATTTTAAGGTCGAGCGACTTGGCGCATCCGCTGGGAATTTTAAACGAGGGATACCCATAAAAAATGGCGAGTTATTATGGCTATACGAATAGCCTAAATAACAGTGTCCAGGAGCGGTAAAACAAACATGCAACACCGGTTTTTTAGTGCTCTCTTTAGCCAATAGTACCCCATGGCTACGCAGCGCTTGACGCAGCGGCACGGTAAATTTACGACAAAACTTAAGCAGTTCTTTTGCTTCGTTAGTGTCTGGTGTTTCAATGCGTAAATCACCACACTGTGGAAATGCTTGTTCCTGTTTAAAGTAACTCAAAATCGGTGAGATTCGGTCATCTTTCGGTAACTCAGTAAACTCAGCGGTCACTGCAAACATTTGTCGAGCAAAAATAAGTGTTTGAAAATCAATGCTTTTAATGAGTTTATCGGCATCTTCCGCTTGATAACACTCAAACAACACATAGCCCGTATTATTTTTAAGGCGAGGAAAACCATACACTTCAAGCTGTGTCGCTTTATCCTGAATTTCACCGGCGCACTCTTTTTCAAAGCCCGCACGACAGTACAGCATGACTTGTTTCACACTCTTACCTCTTTGATATTAATCGCGGCTAGAACGAACATGCACCAGCCTAATAAAAACAGCAGTCCACCAATGGGCGTTACGAAGCCTAACCACGACACTCCGGTCAACGCTAATAGGTAAAGACTACCGCTAAAACAAAAGATGCCGATGATAAAGCAAATCGCCGCACGACCAAAATAATTTCGCGACTTTTCCATTAACGGTAAACCAAGAGCTAAACCGCAAGCAATCATCGCCAGACCATGCATAAATTGATAATGAGCAGCAGTTTGAAAAATCGTTAAGGCATATTCCGTCAGTTGAGCTTTTAAACCATGAGCGGCAAACGCTCCTAAGGCGACCGAAATACCACAGACTAGCCCCCCCACAATCAGTGTTAGTGATTGACTACTTTTCATCATAAACCTCACCAATAAACTGCGCCAAAGATTCAATTGCCCAAGCAAGGTTATCTTCTAAGCGGTAACCCGAGGATTTTCTTGGTGCAAAACTATGATCGCCATCCGGAAGATACTGCACTGAAACCGAACGACTTAGTGGAAACTGTTCGACTTCCGCCTGTGAGCCGAAAGTATCACGCTGCCCTTGTAATATCAGGCATGGCTTGCTCAGTGAGGCTAAATGCTCCCCTTTGTAGCGTTCGGGTTTACCCGGTGGATGAAAAGGAAAACCGAGACAGGCGATAGCGCGGACCTGTGGGTGTTCAGCCAATAAAGACGCCATACGCCCCCCCATCGATTTACCGCCAATCACCAGTGGTTGATTGGCGAACTGTTCAATCACTTGCGTGTAAGCTTCGAGTAACTTAGGCGCGCGATCCGGCGGACGACGTTTGCCATCTTGCTGACGTTTAACCATATAAGGAAAATCAAAACGCACCACGCGAATCCCTTTAGCGGCCAAACCCTTGGCAATCGTCTGCATGAATGGATGGGTTTTATCCGCTCCTGCCCCATGGGCAAAAATAAATGTCGCCGCTAAAGTCGATGATTGACCACAGCTCGGCTCATCGATAATCACTGATTCATAAGGGGTTATGGCTTGCGTCATCCAATATTACCTCTTGTTCTTTACGCGCTTTTTTCAACATCCAATCTCGAAAAGTCGCAATTCGTCCCATGTCCGCTTGCTTCTCATGACAAACAACATAAAACGCATTTTTGGTCATCAACACTTCATCAAATGGGGCGACTAAACGTCCAGCATCTAATTCCGGTTGCGCTAATACGTTATTGCCTAACGCGACGCCTTGTCCATGAGCGGCAGCCTGCAACACCATGGTTGAATGACTAAAAATAGGCCCTTGGTTAACATTCAGCGAATCTAAACCATTTTCTTTAGCAAACTGCTTCCAATCCTTGCGTGACGTATCATGCAATAATGTATGTCGTGCTAAATCACTTAAGGTGACTAAAGGCTTCGGACCGACTAACAGCGCAGGTGAGCAAAGCGGGATCAAAAACTCTTGGTACAATTTATCCGCCCGCAGGCCAGGCCAATTACCTCGACCATAGTAAATCGCCACATCAACATCATCGGTGAGTGATCCTTCTTCCATATCCACCGCTTTGATACGCACATCAATGTCAGGTTGTTGCTGATTAAAATCCGCCAGGCGAGGCACCAACCATTGAATAGCAAAACTGGGCGGCAGACTGATGGTCAATGCGCCTTTTTCACTTCGCTCAAGTAATTTGTCAGTGGCTTCCGCCAACGCACTAAAAATATCCTTAATATCGAGAAAATAGCCTTGTCCTTCTTCCGTCAGTAACAATGAACGATTACGGCGACGAAATAACTTAAGGCCAAGGAATTCTTCTAACGCCTTGATTTGGTGGCTAACCGCCGCTTGAGTCACAAATAACTCTTCCGCCGCTCGGGTAAAACTTAAATGACGTGCAGCCGCTTCAAAGACTTTTAATGAATTGAGCGGTGGTAATCTTCTGGACATAGGGACACTCTAAAACCGATTAGTTTTTTTTATGTGAAACATTATAAATTGTCCGTTGCTAACCAGCCAGAGAAAATCTATATTGCACCCCGTAACGCAAGCCTGAACGGCTTGATTCTTTTTGAATCAATTGGTTTGCTGTTGCGATGTTGTGTTTGCAAACTCGTTTTTCGAGTTCGGTAGTTTCTACCACCCTGTTTTGTACAGTTATCCCCTGTAACAAAACAAATACTTCCTGTATTTATTTTTTGACCTGTCTGTCAAATATTTAGCACCGCCTTTTGGCGGTGTTTTTTTATCTATTCGCCACCCACTTCCTACTTGAAGCCGCCGCAGTGTTGACTCCAACTTGTTTGGCTATAATAAAAAGCCCAGCATCATCAACTGGGCAAAACGTAGTTTAACAACCGATTAAAGTTAACTAAGGGCGGTAAACCTTAACATTATCAAAACCTTGCTCTTTTAAGTATAAGGCTTGTAAACGACTCATCACGCCTCGTTGACAATAGAGCAAATAGGTTTTGGACTGATCAAGATCGCCGAACTTGGTGGCTAACTTATAGAATGGAATGGTCATCACTTCAATACCGTCAAGTTCTAATGGTGCATCATCTTCCTCTTCAGGACTACGAATATCGAGCACGATAGCATGCTCTTGTACTGCATCGACCTGTTCCACTTCCGGTGCTTGCTGCTGACTCTCTTTTTCGATATCACGAATATCCATCAAACGAGCGTCATAAATCACTTTATCTAAAATAGTAAAATCGAATTTCGCTTCTTGTTCTTCTAATAGAGCTTTGACCGCTTTTACGGTTGGATTTTTAGAAATCACACCACAATATTCTGGCATGGTTTTCGCGAAATCTTCTGTGCCAATATCACGGGCAAGATCCATGATATCGCCTTTATCCCAGTTGATCAGCGGACGAAGAATAAGACGATCGGTCACGCCATCAATATGGCGCAAGTTGGTCAAGGTCTGACTGGAGACTTGGCCAATCGCTTCGCCAGTCACCAACGCCTGAATACCAAACTTCTCTGCGATACGGCCAGCAACCCGCATAAACATACGTTTGAGCACGACGCCCATCTGACCATCGTCAATTTTCTCTAAAATCTCAGCAACAACCGGTTCAAAATCAACAGAGATAAAACGTACCTTAGCTGACGAGCCGTACTTGTTCCATAAATAATGCGCGACTTGCTTAACACCGATTTCATGCGCAGGCCCGCCCAGATTGAAAAAGCAATAATGGACTTTAGAACCGCGTTTAATGTGCAAATAACTCGATACACCAGAATCGTAACCACCCGAAATCAAGCTGAGTACATCCTCTTGCGTTCCAAGTGGAAAACCGCCTAACCCTTTGTAACGAGCAATCACCTGATTGAGTAATTCATCCGTCACTTCAATATGAACAATAATATCAGGACGAGTTAATTTCACTTTTGCTGAAGGAACCGCTTGATTCAGTCCACCACCAATATAACGCTCTAATTCAAGCGATGAAAAATCATGCTTACCACGACGTTTGGCACGTACAGCAAAGGTTTTATTTTCAATCAGTTCACGACTGGTCTCTAACACTTGCAGATAAATGTCATGCATGTCGGTAAACGTCGATTGCTTAACTTGTAATACCTGTTGGATACCCGGCGTAGTGGTTAAAATTTCTAATGTTTTTTGAAAAAACTGATCACTATTGGCACTGACTTCAATATGATCACGGCGGTTAAAAACCGCAACGCCAGTGGTCCGCTTTTTAATAATATTGCGAATATTCGATTCAAGAATCTTGGTAAAACGCTTACGTACTGATTCACTTTTAACAAAAATTTCTGGATGGGGTTTAACAATAAATTTCATGGGCTATTCGCAAATTAGGTTCAAAACAAGCATTGAGCTTCATGCTAAGCAGTGACGCTCAGGATAGAGATCAGCAAAGGGGCAGGATTATACACGATCTACTCAATTAGGAAAATCATCATAAAAGGCAAGGTTTATGACGACTCTTCGCTTAAAAGCGAATGGCATGATAAGTGGGGAGATTTGGGTTCTAGGTTCTGGGATCGAGAACCTAGAACGACGATTGATGCTATTGTAGTGAAGGGATCTCCTCACTTAACAGCGGTTTTCCTTGCATGATACCGATCTCGACTCGTCGATTACGAGAGCGTTGCGCTTCGGTATCGTTCGGGCCAACCGGCGCGGTATCAGCCAATCCTCTGACTTCTAAACGTCGGTGGTCAAAACCGGTCACTCTTTCCATTTCTTGCGCAACCGACACTGCTCGCTGCGCTGAAAGATCCCAATTTGAGCGATAAAGCTCAGAATCTAATCGTTGATTATCAGTATGCCCAGTCACCTGAACAATACCGGGAACGTCTTTGACTAATTCGGCAATCTGCCGAACCAGGGGTCGAAATTGAGGTTGTAAAAAGGCGGAACCTTCAGGAAAAGCCCCCCGCTCACGAATACGGATCAGAATTTGCTGGCCTAAGTTTTCCACCTCAACGGCCCCTTGCTCAATTTCTCGATCTAAGGCTTTTTTGATGTTCTCTAAAACAATTTCCATCTCTTCAGAGAGGGCTTCAGATTGCTCTTGCTCCTGCTCAGCGTCTTCATTATCTTGACTATCTTCAGTCGAGGTTTCAGGAGACTCCCCGCCCGTTAGCTGACCATCATCGCGCTGATTACCACCAGCTCGATCGGAATCACCTTCATGAAATTCTAACGTTTGCTGAGTAATATCAATTGTTTGCTGCATGATCACGTCAATAGGAGTCGGCTCAGGACGACCTGGACGAAACTCTTGAGCAATCACACTGGTCCCTTTAGGTATATCTTTGACTTCTAAACGGTTTTGTACCCCAAACGCAAACTTCATCGAACCCGCGATCTGTTTGAATTTAAGAACGTCCATCTCTGAAAAAGACAGCAGCAGTACAAAAAAGCACATCAACAATGCCATCAAATCGGCAAAGGTTCCCATATAGGCAGGCAGGCCCGGCGGTGGGCATTTGCGTTTTAGATCCTCCATGATGGCCCCCCGCTATTCATTATCGACATCAAGTACTCGCTTACCTTCATTAAGATAATTTTTCAAATAGCCATCGATCACTCGCGGGTTTTGTCCATCTTGAATCGCTAAGACACCATCCATAATTAAACGACGATTTAAGGTTTCTTGTCCTCGGCGTAGCGCCAATTTATCGGCAATCGGGAAGAAGATCATGTTTGCCATGATCGCCCCATACAACGTCGTCAATAACGCCACCGCCATTGCTGGGCCGATAGCTTTCGGGTCATCCATATTTGATAACATGGCCACTAAGCCTATCAACGTACCAATCATCCCCATCGCAGGGGCTACATCACCAAAGGCTCGAAAAACACCCGTCCCTAATTCATGGCGCTCATCGGTTAAAACGATGTCTTTTTGTAATGCGGTGCGAACGACATCAGCATCGTGCCCATCAACCAATAAATCGATGCCTTTTTGCATAAATGAATTAGAGATTTCCATCTCTTCTAACGCTAAGAAACCACCTTTACGCGCTGCATCGGCCATCTCAACGATTTTGGCAATTAAGTCTTCAGGCTCTTCCGCTTTAAACATAAACGCTTTAGCGGCAATTTTGGCCGCACCAAAAAACTGCCCCATGGTAAATTTGACTAACACAACGAAGGTTGAACCACCGACGACGATCAGAACCGATGTGACATCGACAAACATCACAAGGCTACCACCAACGACCATTGCCATCAAAACGAAAGCCAGACCACCAATTAGGCCTACTAGCGTTGCTAAATCCACGAAGCGCTCCTCATGCTTGTCATCTGCATTATTGAGATTACTCTTCTTATCGGCACAAGAGCAAAATCTTTAACTTATATTATGGTTAAGTTTATACGCAAAACCCACTATCCCCAAGTGCCGCTCTTTGACTCGTTATCGCAAAAAAACATTTTGCTTTCAATAAACTTCAGATTATTAGCGCAGCATAAGTGACCTTATCACTGAGTTAAACAACGCTACAGCAGCAACACGTTCCCCTGAGGTCTTGACCATCATAGCCCTCCTAAAATTAATGATTATGTTTGACTATTTTTAGATAAGCTTAGCGGTCTGATAAAAAAGCGCCTTATTTATAACAAATTTGCTTGGTTAAATTTGACCATCTGTACGCCCTAAGGTAACTTTCGTGCATCTTTTTTGAGGCAAAATGATTATGGCGAGCAAAAAACCGGAGAATATGTCCTTCGAAGCGACAATCGAAGAGCTAGATAACTTAGTTGAACAATTAGAAAGCGGCGATATTGCACTCGATGAAGCATTAAAAAAATTTGAACGGGGTATCGCCTTAGCTCGCAGCGGGCAAGCCAAACTCGATGAAGCCGAACAACGAGTGCGCATTCTTCTTGATAACTCGGACGATGCACCGTTAGCTGAATTCACCGCTGTTCCCGAATAACCAGAGAGTAATACAGATCCTATGATTGAGGCGCTTTCCTCTTTTCAACAGAGAAATAATCAGCAACTAGACGAGTGGTTACATCGTTTACCTTATCAGCATCTTCCTTTGATTGAAGCTATGCGTTACGGTTTATTGCTTGGTGGTAAACGAGCTCGCCCTTACTTGGTCTACATCACCGGACAAATGCTCGGCTGCCAACTGACTGATCTCGATACTCCAGCTTGCGCTGTCGAATGTGTCCACGCTTATTCATTGATTCATGATGATTTGCCCGCCATGGACGACGACGACTTACGTCGTGGAAAACCAACCTGTCATATTAAATTTGATGAAGCAACGGCGATTTTAACCGGGGATGCTCTGCAAACTCTGGCGTTTACTATTTTGGCAGAAGGTCAACTCTCCACTCATGGTGAAACGAATCGGATCAAAATGATTCAAGCTTTAGCCGAAGCGTCTGGTGCTCAGGGAATGTGTTTAGGTCAAGCGTTAGATCTGGCCGCGGAAAATCGTCGTATAACATTAGACGAATTAGAAACCATTCATCACAATAAAACCGGTGCACTGATGCGTTGTGCCATCCGATTGGGTGCCATGGCTGCAGGCCAAAAGGGCTTGGCTATTTTACCGCAACTGGATCGCTATGCGGCAGCGGTAGGCCTCGCCTTTCAAGTACAAGATGATATTTTAGACATCATCAGCGATACTGAAACATTAGGTAAACCGCAAGGTTCAGACCAACAACTGCATAAAAGCACTTATCCAGCCCTACTCGGCTTAGAAGGTGCCATGAATAAAGCTCAAGTTCTGCTTGCAGAAGCGCTCGAAGCATTACAAGCGATTCCGTATAATACTGAGCATCTCGAAGAGTTCGCCCGATACGTCATCGAGCGCAAAAACTAACACGATAAGCGCGCATAACTATGACTCTTGATATTTCGAAATATCCAACACTGGCCCTAGCAAATACCCCAGACGAACTGCGTAGCATGCCCAAAGAAATGCTACCTAAGCTTTGTGATGAGTTACGTACCTATTTACTGAATTCCGTCAGTCGCTCTAGCGGTCACTTGGCCTCTGGATTAGGCACAGTAGAACTAACCGTCGCATTGCATTACGTCTACCAAACCCCTTTTGATAAACTGATTTGGGATGTCGGCCATCAAGCTTACCCTCACAAAATCCTCACTGGTCGCCGCGAGCAGATGTCGACCATTCGTCAAAAAGATGGACTGCATCCTTTTCCTTGGCGAGAAGAGAGCGAGTATGACACCCTCTCTGTTGGTCACTCATCAACCTCAATCAGTGCTGCGCTCGGCGTCGCTATTTGCGCCGCGAAAGAAGCCAAAGGACGTAAAGTCGTCAGTGTGATTGGTGATGGTGCCATAACCGCGGGAATGGCATTTGAAGCCATGAACCACGCAGGCGATGTCGACAGCGATATGCTGGTTATCTTAAATGATAATGAAATGTCGATTTCAGAAAATGTCGGCGCACTCAATAACCATTTGGCGCAATTACTGTCTGGCAGTTTATACACTTCGATACGTGAAGGCGGCAAAAAAGTTTTATCGGGCATTCCACCGATTAAAGAGCTGGTACGTCGTACCGAAGAGCATTTAAAAGGTATGGTCGTACCGGGGACGCTATTTGAAGAGTTTGGCTTTAATTATATCGGTCCGATTGACGGCCATGATGTGTTAGAACTGATTAAAACCATCAAAAACATGCGTGAACTCAAAGGCCCGCAATTTTTGCATGTCATGACCAAAAAAGGTAAGGGCTACGCTCCAGCAGAGAAAGATCCGATTGGTTATCATGCGGTACCCAAATTTGATTTAAACCATACCAGCCTATCAAAGAGTGCTGAAAGTAAGCCTACGTACTCAAAAATCTTCGGTGACTTCTTATGTGATATGGCCGCGCAAGATCCTAAATTGATGGCCATCACCCCTGCGATGCGTGAAGGTTCGGGGATGGTGCGTTTCTCCAAAGAGTACCCTAGTCAGTATTTTGATGTCGCGATTGCTGAGCAACATGCCGTCACCCTCGCAACAGGAATGGCAATCAGCGGTTATCACCCGATTGTGGCGATTTACTCAACCTTTTTACAGCGCGGTTATGACCAATTGATCCACGATGTGGCAATTATGAATCTACCCGTGATGTTTGCGATTGACCGCGCGGGATTAGTGGGTGCCGATGGTCAAACTCATCAAGGCGCGTTTGATTTAAGCTTCTTGCGTTGTATTCCCAATTTATTGATCATGGCTCCGGCAGATGAAAATGAATGCCGACAAATGCTCTATACTGGTCATCAGCATCAAGGGCCAAGTGCCGTGCGCTACCCTCGTGGTACCGGCATGGGCGTGAAAATTGAAACCGATTTTACCCCACTGACGATTGGCAAAGGCCGCCTGATCCGTCAAGGTGATAAAGTGGCGATCCTCAGTTTTGGCACCTTGTTACCTAATGCCTTACAAGCCGCCGAAGCGCTTAATGCCACCGTCGCGGATATGCGCTTTGTGAAACCGCTTGATGAAGCATTGATCACTGAGTTAGCTAATAGCCATGACGTACTGGTCACGTTGGAAGAAAACGTTATTGCTGGCGGTGCTGGCGCGGCTGTGGTTGAGTATTTGATGGCGCAAAAACTCCTCAAACCGACCTTAAATCTTGGCTTGCCGGATCAATTTATTGCTCAAGGGACGCAAGAAGAGATGCATGCTGAATTAGGTTTAGATGGCGCAGGCATTGAAGCTGCGATTCGTGATTACTTAGCCAAGTAATCAAAGATATAAAGGAAAGCCTTCTCAATCGAGAAGGCTTTTTTGTTGTGGGTCTGGCCATGAAAAAGCGCTAAACAAGCGTTGCCAATCGTCATCAAACCCTGCGTTTAAGGTGACCATTTGCTCTGTATAAGGATGAATAAAGCTTAATTGGCTAGCGTGAAGCATCAAACGCTGCACTTGATACTGCTCACGGTACAAGCGATTATGTTTACCATCACCATGAGTGGTATCGCCAACAATCGGGTGACGCAAATGTGCCATATGACGCCGCAGTTGATGTTTACGACCAGTCTTCGGTTTCAATTCCATCAAACTGTAGCGGGTGGTGGCAAACTTGCCGGTAGAAAAAGGCACTTCAACTTTGGCCAGCGGTCGATAAGCAGTCATTGCTGATTGCGGCTCTTTATCTTCTTGAGCAAACTTATCGGCGATTTTATCTAACTCAACCTTCAATGGATAATCCAAAACATCCGCTTGCTCAATCCAGCCTCGCACTACAGCATGGTAAGTTTTTTCCATTTGTTGACTAGCAAACATGGGCATCAGTGTTGAGGCGACTTCGCTGGATAATGCAAACACAAGTACGCCAGATGTCGGTCGATCTAAGCGGTGCAAAGGGAAGACATGTTGACCAATTTGATCACGTAAGGTTTGCATCACAAATTGAGTTTCATGCTTATCCAACCAAGAGCGATGAACGAGCATTCCCGCTGGCTTATTGACTGCAACCAGATACGGGTCTTGATAAATAATCTCTAACATTGTTGCGCCACTCTATCTATCTCTATTAATACCTCAATCAACGGCTGATAGCCGGATTGCCCTTTCCACGCTTCAACAAAATAAGGCGTTAACAAAAACCCTCTAGGCAAAGGTTGTTTCGTGTCGAGTAATTGCCACATTCGAGGTAAAAAAATCCATTGTAGCCATTCGTGTGGGTGTAGCGTATCAATAGCAAACGGCTCTCGACTGAGGAGCTTATCTTCCGTTGGGCGATGTGCTTGCCATAAAGCCGCCGCTTTGAGTTCTGTGGTTAATTGTTGCAGCAAAACCGGTAAAGGTGTCGGATTGATCATCAATGTTTATTTGTTGGGCCTTGAATTTGCGACAAATGATACCATTTATTAAACAAAGAAAGTTAGGAACAAATAATCCCTTATGCAGCCGATTCATACCCTCACTGATTTACTCCAACAGAGTGAAGTACACTATCAGATTTTTGATCTGGGACGGCGAATCCAACCCGTCGATGCACAACAATTTCACCATGTTGAACAAGCAAGACAACCGTACCCTTACCCGTTGCAACGTCAGGCTCATCTAGCGATTGTTTATTGGCATCAACACCAACAACCGTGGATATGGTTTGTAAAATTTAACCTTGATGAACGCGGGTTACTGGCCCAAACGGAAATAGGCCAGTTTCTTAGCTATGTTCTCGAAGCAATGGGCTCGCGCCTCACCGGCGAATTAACCGAAGCTCAACAACAAAAGCTTGCTAATAATCCTTATACCTTTAAGCCAAGCGAAGAAAAAATGGCGGTCATTCATAGTCAAATTCGTCGACAGCTCTCATTGCCAAGTAGCCAATATTATGAACATGCCCAGCATTACTTAACGGGTGATTTAGGATGGGATAACTGGCAAAGTGTTGGCCTGCAAGGTATTAGCGATATCTGTGCACGCCTTAACGACGCTAATAATAGCCAGTTAATCATCAATGCGTTACCCCATTTACCTTCGCCAGTGCTCTATGCTCTGCTCGGAGCCCTTGAACACAGCTCATTACCTAATGAACTAGCACAGGCTCTCGATGAGAAATTACGAGTTTGCATCACGCAACCTGAAGGTGATCTATTTTTATTGGCCGCGTTGATCCGAGCACTCTCTGGAGGGACGCCAGAGCAGCTAGCTCAATGGATTGATCAAGTGTTGGATGACTCTTCTTTTTGTCACCCAGAAGTACTGATTGCTATCGCCGGTCGTTGCTGGTCTGCGCTAAAACAAAGCGGACGTGCTCAACGATTTTTACTGCGCCTAGCGCAAAGTGGCGATCAAACGCTATTTAATCAAATTTTTGCTGATTTAGTCATGTTACCAGAGCTGCGAGTCGTGCTATTACCGCTACTCCATAGCAGCCCTTCACCAGAACTCTCTCAAGCGCTGGTCAATTTACAGCGTGCCACCAAACCTTCATCGCCATAAAGGAAAGCGAATGATTAATAACCTTATTGGCATCATTCTACTGAGCTTAATCTGTTACCTATTTTGGCAGCAGCGTCGTCAATCAGAAATAGCCAAACAGTGTATAGCACGTAAATGCGCAGCATTAGATTTACAGTTACTCAGTGTCTCTTTTGGGCAGCATAAATGGAAAACGCCAGCTCATCGCTGGCGTTGGCATACGGTTTACTATTTTGAATTCTCTGCACTCGGCGATGATTGCTATCAAGGGCAACTGGTGATGGTCGGCTTTACCCCCTCGGGCTTTCATCTGCCGCCGCACCGAATGCTTTAAACTTAACGCCGTTACTGCTCAGAGAAAGTAACTGGCAAATGAGGATAACTCGGTTTGGCGTTGCCATTGATACTCATAAAACACGCCAAAAATGTCGTCTTCCGTTCTTATCGAAACAAAACCTAATTTATCCAAAATAGATTGAGCCGCCGCATGCTGAGCGTTGACCCTAGCCATCACCTTCTCAAGGTGTAATCGTTGACAAATTTTAGGGAAAAAAGCCTGCAATGCCTCATTAGCGATCCCTTGTCCCCAATAACTTTTATCGAACACAAAGCCCAACTCAGCACTCTGCTCGTCGACTTCAACGTACAAATGCCCCATGTATTCACGATTATAATTATCCAGCACAGCCATCGCATGTAAGTGAGGGTCATGTAAAATACGTTGAAATTGCTGTCTCGCCGCAGCCACGGTTTTCGGGCCATTCATTTGGGCACGATTTTTAGCACAACAATTAAGCATCAAAAAATCAGATTCAAACGTCTCGGTATAAGGCACTATTAACGTTCTACGTGTTACTATCGTCACGGGCCATCCTTGTTCTCAACAATATCAATTCTCTCAATACCTAAAACGAGTAAAGAAACAAATCGTCGTACTCCGTAGCCATCATAATGATAGCGCGGGTATCACGACAACCTTGCCACTTCACCGTCTCGCGGTATAAACAGCGCTAAGCCACTGCGGAGTTTTCTTGAAGAAGTAGGCGAAAGTAAACCAATCCCAACGATGACGTATTGATCTTGATGTCATTTGCTCAACATCACATTATTATAATTATCATTATACTCAAACCGTTCGACATTACCGGCAGCAACATCATGTTTTCACTGCCCTATCCGAACTAAGAAAAGCCCCGACACACATGGTATCGGGGCTTAAGTCTTACTTATAGCAATCCAGCTACTTGTTCGTGCTCCCTGCATCGTCCCTAATAGTAGCGGTACAATCCAGTGACCTTATCCTATGCATCGCCACCTTGGCGGTGTCCTATTCATCCATGACACTAACCGATCCTGGTTAGTTTCCTTCACTTGTTCCTTGAGCGGTGTCCTACCCTCATCCTGAAGGGGTCCCGACCTATTCCATAGGGTCCTGCTTTCCTTGCCCATCAACCTCATGTCAATGGTCATATCCTTAATGAGTCCTAATCCTTGCGGCGATGTTCCGATTCACCGTCTCATCCTTGAAGCAACACTCCTTGTGTCATTCCTATTCCTTGTCACTTCCGCTGCGACAGCTATTAATCTACTCACTTCTGGCCACGATTCAATCCCAAGTTCAAGTTTCATATCACTCAAATAGTTCAACATTAAATTTAATCACTTATAAAACAATCTATTAGGGTTTTCATATCTTAAGACTTCAATAACGTAGCGCTTTTCTCGCACATCACAGGTAAGCGATCTCTTACACACAACGCCCTCTTTTGCTACCAAAAGAACAAAGATTGAGAGAAGAGAAAACTCAACACGAAGCCATCATTTATGGGTAAGATAGGCACTATCCATGACACAAGGACAGAATATGCTCAGTAAAGATCTATCGCATGAATTACAGGCTATTTTCACGCAATTACAACAACAAGGAAAAGCGCCAACGGTGGCTCTGGTGAAATCTCGCCTTAGCACCTCGCTGCCAATCCCCGTCCTTATTGCGGCAATAACAAGTTGGAAACAAGCCCAACGAGTCCCAAAGGTTGAGGTCAATAGCGTTACTCCACTAACGGATCAACAACGTATTGCCCAACTTGAACAGCAACTCGCGATGCTCAGTACTAGAGTCGAACAGTTAGCCGCCGAACTGACCAATCAGAAGGAATCAAGATGAAAATTTGGGTCGATGCCGACGCATGTCCTAAGGTGATCAGAGAAACCCTGATCAGAGCCGCTGAACGTACGGGAGTAGAATGTACGTTTGTTGCTAACCATCAAATCCCACTCCCTAAACGCAGTAATATCATTGCATTGCAAGTTCCTGCTGGGTTTGATATTGCCGACAATGAAATTGTTAAGCGAGTCGAAAAGGGAGATTTAGTTATCACCTCAGACATCCCATTAGCCGACGAAGTGATCACGAAAGGTGCATTAGCACTGAGTTCACGAGGAGAGCTGTTTACCACTGAAACCATTAAAGCTCGGCTGAACATACGAGATTTTCTCGATACCATGCGCTCAAGTGGCATTCAAACGGGTGGCCCAAATGCATTATCTCAAACCGAGCGACGTGAATTCGCCAACCATCTCGATCGCTGGTTGACTCGCCGACGCTAAACGTTGTCAGATAATCTTGGTCATGTCGAGATGCCCCTGTTTACGATCAAAAAACGCCGCTGCCATTTTCATCATCGCAGCGGCGTTAAGCCTGTTTTTACTCTTTCGTTAAAGTGAAAAGATTAAGGAATATAATAGGTTGCAGCGCCCGGCCCGACAGGCATACCCAGCACAAATACCCATACAAAGAACAGTACACTCCAACCTAATGTAAAGACTATCGTATAAGGGATCATGACCGCAATCAGCGTACCAATGCCTAGATTTTTAATGTATCGACTCGCAATCGCTAATATCAAACCAAAATAACTCATCATGGGGGTAATGATATTGGTCACAGAGTCACCAATACGGTACGCCGCTTGAATGGTCTCCGGTGCATAGCCAACAAGCATCAACATAGGCACAAAAATAGGTGCCGTGACCGCCCATTGTGCTGAAGCCGAGCCGATCATCAGGTTAATAAAGCCACACATCAGAATAAAAGCAAAAAACAGCATTGGACCAGTCAAACCAATGGTTTGCAAGAAAGAAGCACCACCGACAGCAAACACTTGACCAAAGTTAGTCCAGCTAAAAAATGCTACAAACTGAGCGGCAAAAAACACCAACACAATATACATGCCCATTGAGGACATGGATTTTGCCATCGCATCAATCACATCGCGGTCATTTTTCATCGTACCAACGACTTTACCGTAGACAAAGCCAGGAACAGCAAAGAACACAAAGATGAAAGCAACGATACTGCGTAAGAACGGGGAACCTGCAACCAGCCCGGTTTCAGGGTGACGCAATACGCCATTTTCCGGTACAATCGTCCAAGCCAACAGTCCGCAAACAACGACGGTGGCGAATCCAGCGTATTTTAAGCCTTTCTTTTCCACATCGGTCAAAAAGCCCATTTTATCTTGTGATAAATCATCACCCGCTTCAGCCACATTGTACTTACCCAATTTAGGCTCAACAATTTTTTCCGTAACCCAAGCACCAGCAATTGCAATAAAGAAGGTGGAAACGGCCATAAAGTACCAGTTTACTTCTGGGCCTACGATGTATTCTGGGTCCAAAATTCGCGCCGCCGTTTCCGTAATCCCAGAAAGCAGCGGATCGACCGTACCAATGAGTAGGTTGGCAGAATAACCACCAGAAACACCCGCAAACGCAGCCGCTAAGCCAGCTAAAGGATGACGCCCTAATGAATGGAACAGCATGGCGGCAAGTGGAATAAGCACCACATAACCCAGTTCACCCGCCGTGTTAGACATGATACCGGCAAAAATAACCGTAAACGTAACCATGCGTTTTGAAGCGCCCATCACCATGCCACGGATCGCAGCAGACAGCAGGCCAGAATGCTCAGCAATCGAGACACCCAGCATGGCAACTAACACCGTGCCCAAAGGAGCAAAACCGGTAAAGTTAGTAACAAGATTGGTCACAATGCGCTGTAAACCATCGCCATTCAGTAAGCTGACCACATGGATCATACCATCGGCAGCACGACCTCTTGCACCTTCAGGTCGAGGATCGACAACCGACACTTCAAAATAACCAGCAATACCTGAGGCGACTAAAATTGCCACGCAAAAAATGGCAAACAGTGTGATGGGATGAGGTAATAAATTCCCTAAATATTCCACAGCATCTAAAAACCGTGTAAAGCGCGGTTTTTTCGGTGCTGGTTGATTAATCGAAGCAGATGAACTCATCTGTTCCCTCCTTGTTATTATTCCTACTCATATGTGACAAAAATGTCAAAATCGAGCGCAGATTACTTGAGGAAACGAATAAGTAAAAATTGAACATGTTACAAAGTGTAAATTTCAGTCTTATTTTTAACCGATTTTAAACAAAAAATCAGATGATTAATCGGTAAATCAATCATCTGATGAGTCATTACTGTTTAACGTGTTTTGTGATCGAACCTAAACCGCCTTCCTTTCGCTGTTTATGATCCTGTCCAATTTTTAACGCTGCACGGCTTTAAAGCGCGGATTGGTTTTACAAATCACGTACAAACGGCCCCGTCTTTTGACAATTTGGCAATCTGGATGGCGTAATTTTGCGCTTTTTAACGAACTTAAGACTTTCATGGTTTATTCCTTGGTAAATTGAGCAAAGCGACGATTAAAGTTAGCCACACGTCCCTCTTTTTGAATCACACGCTGCTTACCCGTGTAGTAAGGATGCGATTCTGCTGAAACTTCGACCGTAAAATAAGGGTAAGTTTTGCCATCTTGCCACTCGATCGTGCGATCGGTTTTTAATGTCGAACCAATCATAAAATATTTATCAACACTGGTATCATGAAACACCACTGGTCGATATTCAGGATGAATTCCTACTTTCATAGCCCCTCCGAAAATTGATACATTATAACATATCAATTAATAATCATTATCAACTAAAAATGCAAGTAAAAAATGTGCTATGTTGGCATGTCTCATTCTTATTATTCAGCGTTCGGTTATGTATACAATTGATCCTATTGGTATTATTGAAAGTCCCTATCAAGAAAAATTTGCGGTTCCTCGTCAACCTCGCTTAGTGCCCGCGGCAACCGCACGTTTAAAACTCCTCGGGACGGCGAATACCCCTGAAGCCGTGCGTGGCATTGAACAATTTTCTCATCTCTGGTTACTGTTCTTATTTGATCAAAATTTGGCCGCAGGCTGGAAACCAACGGTAAGACCACCTCGCCTTGGTGGCAATGAACGGGTTGGAGTCTTTGCTTCCCGCTCAACCTTTCGCCCGAATGGCATCGGTATGTCTGCCGTTGAACTAAAAGGGATAACCAAACAAGGTGAGCAATTGTTTCTTGAGTTAGGCAGTGTCGATTTGGTCAATCACACACCAGTGATTGATATTAAGCCTTATATTCCATACTCGGATGCAATTCCTCAAGCGACCGGAGGCTATGCCGACCATGAACCAGAGCGGTTGCCTGTGGTTTTCTCCCCTCAAGCACAAACACAACTCAATAGACTTACGGGGCATCACCATGAACAACAAGTGATTGAGCAGGTTTTAGCGCAAGATCCACGTCCCGCCTACAAGAAAAACCAACTGGACAATAAGGAATATGCGGTCAATTTGTTCAATTTGAATGTGAAATTTACCGTTCTCGATAAGTTAGTGACAGTAACGAGCATTGAACGCTTTTGACAAAGCCGATTGGCTGATATTATACAAGGCTTAATTTTACGCCCTCATAATGATGAGGGGCTTTTCAATCATGATAAACGGATACCATAGAATGCGTACCAGTCAATATCTTCTTTCTACTCTGAAGGAGACTCCAAACGACGCTGAAGTCGTGAGCCACCAGCTCATGTTACGTGCAGGTATGATCCGTAAGCTGGCTTCAGGTCTTTATACTTGGCTACCTACTGGTCTGCGTGTACTGCGTAAAGTCGAAAACATCGTTCGTCAAGAGATCGATAACGCCGGTGCGATTGAAACCTTGATGCCCGTTGTCCAGCCGTTTGAACTGTGGGAAGAGACCGGCCGCTCAGAAAAAATGGGCCCGGAACTACTTCGCTTTACTGACCGCCATACTCGTCCGTTTGTTCTTAGCCCAACGGCTGAAGAAGTAATAACCAGCCTCGTTCGTAACGAGGTCAGCTCTTACAAGCAACTGCCGTTGAACCTGTACCAAATTCAAACCAAATTCCGTGATGAACGCCGCCCTCGTTTTGGTGTGATGCGTGCCCGTGAATTTTGTATGATGGATGCTTACAGCTTTGATATCGACAAAGACGGTCTAGAAAAATCGTACCAAGCGATGCACGACGCTTACTGTAAAGCCTTCGATCGTATGGGGCTGGATTACCGTCCCGTATTAGCCGATACCGGTGCGATTGGTGGTAACGGTTCGCATGAATTCCACGTGCTGGCTGAAAGTGGTGAGGACATTATTGCTTTCTCTACTGAGTCAGATTACGCAGCCAACATTGAAAAAGCGGAAGCGGTAGCGCCAGCAATCGAGCGCCCAGCTCCAACCCAAGAAATGACGCTGGTTGATACACCAAACGCAAAAACCATCGCTGAATTGGTTGAGCAGCACGGTCTACCGATCGAGAAAACCGTTAAAACACTGTTTGTCAAAGCCTCTGATGAGATCGATGCCCCTATCGTGGCACTGATCATCCGTGGTGATCATGAACTCAATGAAATCAAAGCAGAGAAACTCGCTGAAGTTGCCGCTCCATTAGAAATGGCCAGCGAAGAAGAAATTCGCGCGCTGATTGGTGCAGGTCCTGGTTCTCTTGGACCAGTCGGCCTTCAGCTACCATTTATCGTTGATCGCACTGTAGCGGTGATGAGTGACTTTGGCGCGGGTGCCAATATTGACGGCAAACACTACTTCGGTATTAACTGGGGCCGTGATGTTGAGCTAGCGAAAGTGGAAGATCTGCGTAACGTCGTTGAAGGCGACCCAAGCCCATGCGGTAAAGGAACCTTGATGCTGAAACGCGGTATCGAAGTGGGTCATATCTTCCAGTTAGGGACTAACTACTCGGAAAAGATGAACTGTGGCGTACTCGATTCCAATGGTAAACACACTATTTTAGAAATGGGTTGTTATGGGATTGGGGTTTCTCGTGTTGTGGCCTCAGCCATCGAGCAAAACCACGATAAGTACGGCATTATCTGGCCAGATGCACTCGCCCCTTTCCAAGTCGCGATTGTACCAATGAACATGCACAAATCTGAGCGAGTTCAACAAGCGGCGGAAACACTCTACGCGGAATTAACCGCAGCCGGTATTGAAGTCTTGTTTGACGATCGTAAAGAGCGCCCAGGCGTGATGTTCTCGGATATGGAACTGATCGGTATTCCGCATACGATCATCATCGGTGATCGCAGCATGGATGAAGGCAACTTTGAGTATAAACATCGTCGCAGTGGTGAAAAATCTGCCGTCCCCATGGCCAATATGGTGAGCTTTATTCACGAGCAATTGGGCGATAGATAAGCGATGTGAGTGGATGATCATCCATCACTCATTCTCAATGAAGGCTGCTGAATGGCAGCCTTTTTTATCGATGCTGCTTAAAAGCTCCACCTTAAAAACGGCAAAAATCAGTTCTATCCCATGCGGGTTCCAAGACTATCTATTCACCATTAATGTATAGAGCCCTTATCGCTTCAAGTCGGAAACGAGAGAATGATTTTGTTTTCTGAACATACCCTGTGTATCATTGCGAGCCGTTATCATCTATCAATAGGAAACCCAGATGCGAGTTTACGATTGTTGTGATTTAGTCCGCGAGCTGTACGCACAAATTGGCAGTGGCGATCAAGGCTATATCCCTAAAGCTATCTCCTGCGCAGTAAAAACCTTAAATGATATTGCTGCCGATCCGACTCTGCCTAAAGACACTCAAGAAAAAGCCGCTTTCGCTGCTGCCAATTTGCTCATTTCTGATTTTGAGGACTAAGCATGATGCTCGACAATTTTGCGAATATGGATCCCATCATGCTGATGAGTATCGTTAATATGAAGCTGCGCGATGAGTTTGCTGGTGACCTTGATAAGTTGAGTGATCATTTTGCTATCGATCGTCAGGCATTAGAAGCACGCTTGGCCAATGCGGGGTTTGAGTTTTTACCTGAGGTTGGTCAGTTTCGCTAATACGCATAGCTCGACTTGATAGACAAGATGGTATGGGCCATAAATGTAAAAAACCCACAAATTGAAGTGAGTTTTTTATCATCCAACAAGTCGACGAAACGAAACGCGTTAGTCTTGTTTCTCTTGTTTTTCTTTTCTTGCAACGGCTTTGCGCTCATTACGCTTAGCTTGGCTTTCAATAAAACCAATCAACTCTTTTTCAGCCCAAGCTTGTGCCTGTGCTTCGCTCTCAAAACCCATTTCGCGCTTTGAAACGACGGTGCGACGGGAGGTAACTTGACGAACAATTTCTGCCGCCCAACCATTATTCTTTTCGGTCACTTTAATCGTGAATTTTTTACTGTCTGACATTTTCATTTTCCTAAGGGAAGAAGAAGGGATTACTCATCAACGTTAATCGCGCTTAGAGCCGACTGGCTTAGCCGCTGAATATGTTGAACACCATCCCTTGGTAAGCGCGGCATTAGAGCACAAATTTCACTATTTTTCCGCTTTTTTTGCAAAATTTTACGCTCAACCGATAGCATCAAGCCGCAGACGAACCGCGGCTTGATGGGGTATTAGAGCGCGAGCATCGCTCCGTTAAAGAGTAAACTTAACCGAGGTTTTTACGCGCATTTTGGAACATACGCATCCAAGGACCATTTTCTCCCCAATGATCAGGATGCCATGAGTTGGCAACCGTACGGAATACTCGCTCAGGATGCGGCATCATGATCGTCACTCGGCCATCTTGGGTCGTTAAGCCAGTAATCGCATTTGGCGAGCCATTCGGGTTGTTCGGGTATTGTTGAGTCGCTTGACCATGGTTATCCACAAAACGCAGTGCCACCGTACCAGATTGCTCTATCGCATCTAAATGACCAAGATCACGCACTTCCACTCGGCCTTCACCGTGAGAAACGGCAATCGGCATCCGTGAACCAGCCATCTGATTAAAAAACAGTGACGGCGACGGTTGAATTTCCACCAAACTAAAGCGCGCTTCAAAACGCTCAGATTCATTGCGCACAAACCGTGGCCATAACTCAGCGCCCGGAATCAAGCTTTTCAAATTAGACAGCATTTGACAACCGTTACATACCCCTAATGAAAAGGTATCTTGGCGTTGGAAAAAGCGCTCAAATTGCTCACGAGCTTGGGGGTTAAATAAGACCGATTTCGCCCATCCCTCACCAGCACCGAGCACATCTCCGTAAGAGAAACCGCCACAAGCGACCAAACCATGGTACTCATCAAGAACGACTTGCCCCGTTAAAATATCACTCATGTGGATATCGACGGCATTAAAGCCAGCACGATCGAAGGCAGCAGCCATTTCCACGTGTGAGTTGACCCCTTGCTCACGCAAGATAGCCATATTGGGTTTGCTTCCCTTAGCAATATACGGCGCGGCAATGTCTTGCTGGACATCAAACGTTAACTGAGCATTCAAACCCGGATCAAGGTTATCTTGCTTAGCCGCAAACTCTTGATCAGCGCAGCGTGGGTTATCACGCAATGCCTGCATTTTATGGGTCATTTCTGCCCAAATAGTGCGTAGCTGGGTGCGGTTACGTTCAACCACAACTTGCTGATTTGAAGTAATACGTAACGTATCCGAGTCCGTTACCGTACCAATCACATGGCAACAGGCTTTTAATCCATGATTCGCTAAGGTAGCCAGTACTGAAGTCAGCGCCTCGTTGCGCACCTGCAATACAGCGCCAAGCTCTTCATTGAACAGAATCGCTAAGTGGTCATCGCCCAATGGCGCAATATTAGCGTCAATCCCACAATGCCCAGCAAAGGCCATTTCTGCTAACGTAACCAGTAAACCACCATCGCCCTTATCGTGATAAGCGAGCACTTGTTGCTGGGCGACCAGCGTTTGAACCGCGTTATAAAAACCTTTTAACTGCGCAGCGTTATCAACATCTGCTGGCTTATCGCCTAATTGTTTATAAACTTGAGCCAGTGCTGTTGCACCAAGGCGATTTTTACCATTACCCAAATCAATCAGAACTAAGCTTGTTTCACCTTTATCGGTTCTCAACTGAGGAGTGATGGTTTTGCGCACATCTTCCACCCGAGCAAAAGCAGTAATCACCAGTGATAATGGTGACGTCACTGATTGAGATTGCCCTTGATCATCTTGCCATTGGGTCTTCATTGACATGGAGTCTTTACCGACGGGAATGGTTAACCCTAATGCCGGACAAAGCTCTTCACCAACTGCTTTGACTGCGGCATAAAGCCCAGCATCTTCCCCAGGGTGTCCTGCTGGCGACATCCAGTTGGCAGACAGCTTGATATGTTTAATATCACCAATATGCGTGGCGGCAATGTTGGTGATCGCTTCACCAACCGCCAAGCGTGCTGAAGCAGCAAAATCGAGCAACGCAACTGGCGTACGCTCGCCCATGGACATCGCTTCGCCATGATAAGTATCGTAACTGGCCGCGGTTACCGCACAGTTCGCTACTGGCACCTGCCAAGGCCCCACCATCTGATCACGTGCCACTAATCCAGTTACCGAGCGGTCACCAATGGTAATTAAGAAGGTTTTTTCGGCCACGGCTGGCAAGCGTAGGACGCGATCAATAGCGTCATTCATCTCAATATTAGAGCGGTCTAACGCCGGACTTTGTACTTGTTGCGTAGTGGCTTGACGATGCATTTTCGGTGGCTTACCCAGCAAAATATCCATCGGCATATCAATCGGCGTATTATCGAAATGGCTATCTTCAAGGGTTAAATGGCGCTCTTGAGTCGCTTCGCCAACCACCGCATAAGGGGCGCGTTCACGTTTACAAATCGCTTCAAACACTGGCATGTTTTCTGGAGCAACCGCTAGTACATAACGTTCTTGAGATTCATTACACCAGATTTCTAGTGGACTCATGCCTGGTTCATCGTTGGGCACATCACGGAGTTGGAATTTACCACCACGATCACCATCATTGACTAACTCAGGAAGGGCATTAGAAATACCCCCCGCCCCAACATCATGAATAAAGGCAATCGGGTTAGCGTCACCCATTTGCCAACAGCGGTCGATAACCTCTTGGCAGCGACGTTCCATTTCCGGATTTTCACGTTGTACAGAAGCAAAATCCAAATCTTCTGCTGATTGACCCGATGCCATCGACGATGCCGCACCACCACCAAGTCCAATATTCATCGCTGGGCCACCCAGCACAATTAACTGCGCACCAACAGGGATCACTTTTTTCTGCACATGATCTGCGCGAATATTGCCCATCCCACCAGCGATCATAATCGGTTTATGATAGCCGCGCACCTCTTCTCCCGCATGAGAGATCACTTGCTCTTCATAGGTTCGGAAATAGCCCAATAAGTTAGGACGACCAAACTCATTATTAAACGCCGCGCCGCCTAGTGGACCTTCGAGCATAATGTCTAACGCGGTGACAATCCGACTTGGCTTACCAAAATCACTTTCCCACGGTTGAACAAACCCAGGAATACGTAGGTTAGATACGCTGAAACCGACTAATCCAGCCTTCGGTTTACCACCGATACCGGTTGCGCCTTCATCACGGATCTCACCGCCCGAACCCGTTGCCGCACCGGGCCATGGTGAAATAGCCGTTGGGTGATTATGCGTTTCTACCTTCATTAAGATATGGGCATCTTCATGATGATAAGTGTATTGACGAGAATCGGGATCCGGGAAGAAACGGCCGACTTTAGAACCGGTCATAACGGCAGCGTTATCTTTATAAGCAGAAAGGACGTGATCAGGGGTGACTTCAAAGGTATTTTTGATCATCTTAAACAGCGATTTTTTCTGCTCTACGCCATCAATCGTCCAATCGGCATTAAAGATTTTATGGCGACAATGCTCAGAGTTAGCTTGCGCAAACATCATTAATTCAATGTCATTCGGGTTACGACCTAAACGAGTAAAACTCTCGACTAAGTAGTCAATTTCATCGTCGGCTAATGCCAAACCAAGGGAAACGTTTGCTTGTTCAAGCGCAGCGCGGCCGCCGGTGAGGATATCAACTGGTAACAATGGTGCAGGTTCGGCGACAGTAAACAAGGCACTCGCCGACTCTAAATCACTGAATACCACTTCCATCATCCGATCATGAAGTAATTGACTTAGTTCGGTTTTTTGAGCCTCAGTCAGTGGGCTCTGACTATCAATATAATAAGCCGTGCCACGCTCTAAGCGCTTAATTTTGCCTAAGCCGCAATTATGAGCAATGTCACTGGCTTTAGAAGACCAAGGAGAGATGGTGCCGGGACGCGGCGTGACTAGCAACAGTAAACCTTGTGGTTGGTGCTCTTGAATCGTTGGGCCGTAAGTGAGTAATTGTTGCAATTTACTCTGTTCAGCGCTGTCGAGCTCAGCATTAAGATCAGCAAAATGCATAAACTCAGCATAGATACCAGTAACTGGTAGGTCTTGTTGACGACACGTTTCGAGCAGTTTTTGAATGCGAAATTCAGAAAGCGCTGGGGAGCCACGCAAAATTCTCATGAGCTTAGGTCTCTATATACAAGTGATTAAGATGAAATTGGAATAAGTTCATTACATTACAAATGGTTATGTATGAATTAATAAACAAATACCAATGTCGACTCATTATTGCGAGGGCATTATAGAGGATTTCTTTTTGTGACGTAACACTAAAAGCAACCGTTTGCGCCATTTTTTCGTATATTTTGCACCAGCCCTCATTGCTCGCTCGACAAGGTTGTTCAAGAAGCTCAGAAAAATAAGGTCGTTAAGTTCCTATTCCTGAGCGATGGTGTATAAACTTTGCCTTCAACGCCTCGGGTTTGGTATAAAGACATACCGGATGTAAGAGATCGCTAATCAATGACCCCATTTTCTTTCACGTTTTTCTATCGTGCGCTATGGCTAGCATTAACCCTGCTCGTTCTCAGCGGCTGCCAAATTGACTCTGAGCCGAAAAGTGAGCTAGAAAAAATCCGCGAGAGAGGCGTATTACGAGTCGGTACGTTGAATAATCAGCTGTCCTATTTCATTGGCCCAGATGGTCCCGCGGGTCTTGATTATGAATTAGCAAGAGAGTTTGCTCGTGAACTAGGGGTACGGTTAGAAATGAAACCGGCCTATCGTACATCGAGTCTCTTTCCAGCGTTAAAAAATGGCGAGATAGATATTATTGCTGCTGGGTTAAGTCAATCAGAACAGCGCTTAAAAGAGTATCGCGCTGGGCCAGCCTATTACTATGTATCGCAACAGGTGGTATATAAACCTGGCCAATGGCGACCTCGTAACATTAATCAGTTAATCGCCAGACAAGATGAACTGTTGGCAAATAATGATCAGCAGCCTATTTTTAAAATCGTCAACGACTCTCATTTTACTACGACATTAGCCAGCGTTGCCGAGCGTTATCCTGATTTTCAATACGTGATTGATAATAATAGTGATGTGAGTGAGCTATTGAAACAGGTCTCTAAAGGTGAGCTGCTGTTTACCATGGCAGACTCAGTAGAAATTTCACTCTCACAACGTATTTATCCAGATATCGCGATGGCCTTTGAAATGACCGAAGACCAGCCTATTTCGTGGTTTATGCGGCGTTCAGATGATGAAAGCTTATATGCGTTAATGATTGAGTTTTTCGGTAATCTCAAACAATCTGGAAGCTTAGCCTCTTTAGAAGAGAAATACATTGGTCATGTTGGTAACTTTGACTATGTGGATACTCGCGCCTTTATCCGTGCTTTGGAAACTCGCTTACCTAAATGGGCACCGCTGTTTCAAAAATATTCAGAAGAATTTGACTGGCGTTTAATTGCTGCGGTGGCTTATCAAGAGTCACACTGGAATCCGATTGCTCGCTCGCCAACCGGCGTTCGCGGAATGATGATGCTCACCTTACCAACGGCGCGCAGTGTCGGAGTGACCAATCGACTCGATGCAGAGCAATCGATTCAAGGTGGTGTCGAGTATCTACGCAGAATGGTTGCACGCATTCCAGACAGTGTTCCGCAGCATGAAAAAATCTGGTTTGCATTGGCTTCGTATAATATTGGCTATGGGCATATGATGGATGCTCGCCGTCTAACTCGCCAACAAGGTGGGTCGCCGGATGCTTGGGCCGATGTTAAAGATCGTCTTCCTCTTTTGCGTCAACAACGCTATTTCTCGCAAACGCGTTATGGTTATGCTCGTGGAGATGAAGCTCGCGCTTATGTTGAAAACATCCGTCGCTATTATCAAAGTATTATCGGCCATATGGATCCACATCACAGCAGCGATACCGATCTCGGAATCGATGACTTGTTAGTGATTACTATCGAGCCAGAAGAGAGCGCGGATGAGAGTAATGACCATCACGTCGACGTCGAGTAAATCCTGATTAGCGAACAGCGACCGGTCTCATCATCTACCCAACAAAATTCGGTGTTCGCTAATAAAATATCTTGATTTTTATACTTAAAAATCATAAATATCT
>NZ_WXWK01000173.1:0-42568 GCF_009904835.1 Vibrio sp. V33_P6A3T137
GCAAGCCAACGTTAAACTGTTGAGTCGTTTTAAGTGTAATTCAGGGCAGAATTGGTAAAGAGAGTCGTGTAAAATATCGAGTTCGCACATCTTGTTGTCTGGTTATTGATTTTTGGCGAAACCATTTGATCATACGACAAGATGTGTATCTACCTTAACTTGATGATTTTTATCAAAATCATTAGGGGATTCCTCAGAACACAGCATCCCAGAGACAAAATAGAATTAGCGCTAAACTCGTTATTAACCTGAACATTATCGATGAAAAAACGGCCAAAATCCCGCCTATGAGACGATAGTAAGCAAACTTCTTATAATGGTTTACGAAAATAAAAGCCAAAAGAAAGTGTAACACTCTCATTTGGCTTTTATTTAAAGAGAAGATTTACGAGTCGGTCTTTTACCCGTATTAGAAGCAGGCATGCGCCCTTCCGGATCGCTACTTAAAGGTGGAATAGATTCTTTACCGGCCAACTTTTTTTGCAATGATAACATTAATTCCGCTTCGGCTTTAGGTAACTCACACTCTTCGATAAGCTCATCAATGTCAGCGCCTAACTTGACCATTTTACTTGCCCGACTGTATAGGCGGGCATCGGTATCAACATTTTCTAACTGCTTAAGACGCTCACTTAAGTGAACGATGATCTCTTGTTGCCCTGTGACTTTTTGCCCAAGGCCGATTGCAGCAGAACGCACTTCTAACAACTGCTTGGTGGCTTTTTGCAACTCTTTATCAAGCTGGCGAACTTGTTGACGAAAATAATCGCCTTGGCGAGTTAATGAACGGCGCAAAAACCACAACCCAAGCGTCAATAGTACAACAATGAACGCCGCTCCCCCTGCAAGGACAGAAGGCGTAAAGTGTAAAAAATCACTCATTAGAGATGGGCCATATCGTCCCACTCTTCTTGCGATAGCAGTTTATTGAGATCAACCAAAATAAGCAGTTTTCCATCACGATTACTCACGCCTTGGATAAACTTAGAACTCTCTTCAGTACCGACACTTGGCGTGGTATCAATTTCCGATGAACGTAAGTAAACCACCTCAGCAACGCTATCGACTAAGATACCAATCACTTGACGCTCAGATTCAATGACAATGATTCGTGTATTGTCGGTGATTTCACCTTGCATCAGACCAAAACGTGAACGTGTATCAATAACGGTGACAACATTACCACGTAGGTTAATAATTCCTAAAACATAGTCAGGCGACCCTGGGACGGGTGCGATCTCGGTGTAACGTAACACTTCGCGGACTTGCATCACATTGACGCCATAAGTCTCTTCTTCCAATTGAAATGTTACCCACTGAAGCACTTCATCATTTGAGTGTTCTTTTCTCACTTCTACTTCAGACATACCTTTTCCTCTTTAAGTCGTGACCGACAAAATATGTATTATTTATCGAGCGCTTGGACATCAAGACCTGCATTAAGCATAGCGATTAATGCATGAACGTGTATCAAAGCACACATTTTTTCTTTAACCATTCCTGCGAGCCAAGGTCGTTTGCCCACTTGCTCTCGCCAGCGTACCTTATCGCTACTTAACCATTCAGTACCTAATAGTTTAGTACAAGCTAAGCCCCACAGGCTGTTATCTAACATGACTATATATTGATAGTCTTTTTTGTACGTATCATCCGCTAATTTATCAGACATTACCCATTTCGCCGTATCGACCACATCCAACTGTGAATCTCGGTTAGTTTGTAAGCCTAAATACCATGCTGGTCGTCCAATCAGATGGTTCAACGTAGCTTTACGATGAATACCACCTAACTCATCCAGTGGTACGGCGAAAGTCACTCCGTTAACATCAAAATACAAAACTTGAAAATTTTGTTCACGGATCGGACATTGCCACTGTCCAATGCCGAATGGATCAGGTTGTGTGTCCTCGGTCACTAACGTGTCGTCTGCCATAACCGGCTCGATGATCACCTCAGGCTCTGCTTCCAAAGGCTGTAAAGAGGGTTCCTCAACAAACAGCTCTGGCTCTTCAATCGTGATAACAGGATCAGACTCAACAAGCGTCTCTTCAATATCCCATTCTTGAATTTCTTCCACTACCGTCTCAGTAACCGTTTGAGCAATTTGAGTGGTGTTTTCTGCCATAACCACTTCAAGATCAAGCTCAGCGACGGGATTACTGCTCTCTAATTGACTCAGCAAGCGTTGTACGTCATCTAAATTAGGCAACTCAAATTCGACTAATTCTTGATCGATATAGCTTTCTGCACTCCGCTGGCGAGCAGGTTGAGGTTGAGGATCATCTATTGAATGACTAATAAGCGTGGTCGAAAAAGGACCATCTTGCCAATTCGGCTCATCCAGCTCTTCCTCTAGTAGAGCCGCGAAGTAATCATCCAGTGCTTGTTCGCTAGATAGTAAGGAGTTACTCATCGATAGCCAACCTCTCTAAGAAGAGTAACAGCTGTTTGTAAGCAAACACTCCTCGGCTTCCTTCTGCAAAATGAGAAGCGGGTAGACGCTTCAAACTTGCGTCACGGAATTTAGTATCAATGGGAACCGCAGATGCCCATACCTGTTCAGGGTAATCTTTCTTTAGCTGAGTCAAAGTTTGTAATGACGCACGAGTTCGTTTGTCGTACATCGTAGGCACAATGGTGACTTTAAACTCGCGATTGCGTGACTTTTGCATGATCGCTAATGTACGGACCATGCGTTCTAATCCTTTCATTGCCAAGAATTCAGTTTGCACTGGGATTAAAATACGGTCACTCGCCGCCAACGCATTCACCATCATCACCCCAAGAATCGGAGGGCAGTCAATTAATACGTAGTCATAACGATGGCGTAGAGCAAGCAATGAACGTTTAAGTATTAATCCCATACCACTGCGATTACCCATAACTCGATCTAAGGTAGCTAATGACATATGAGCAGGGATCAGATCCATATTTTCAATATCGGTACGTAAGATTAATGGCTCGACATTTTGTTCATTAAACTCGCGTAACTGAAATAGATCAAAAAGGCTCGTTGGCACGGCATCAGAATCATAGCCTAAATAAGTCGTTAATGATGCATGGGGATCGGTATCGACCAGCAAAACGCGCTTACCTTGTTGGCTTAATAAGCCAGCAAGGGTAATGGTCGTAGTAGTTTTACCTACGCCTCCTTTCTGGTTTGCCACACTCCAAACAATCATTAACGTTTCCTTAACTCAAGCCAACTTCAATCAGCATACGTTCTGCGATGCGATCCAAGGGCAAATCTTCAGATGAGATTCCCGCTTTGGAAACCGCTTGCGGCATGCCATAAACAACGCAACTCTCTTCATCTTGCGCCCAAACTGTTGCTCCAGCAGATTGCAACATACGAGCACCCTCGCGACCATCAGCCCCCATCCCTGTGAGGATCATCGATAAGACTTTATCCCCGAAAATCTTAGACGCAGAACCAAATGTCACATCAACACACGGTTTGTAGTTCATCCGTTCTCCGCCATCAATAATGCGTAATCTGGCCGCTCCTGGGCGACCATCTAACATCATCTGTTTACCGCCAGGGGCGAGATAAGCGGTACCCGGTTTAAGAACATCACCATCTTCGGCTTCTTTCACCTGAATTTTACACAAAGAGTTCAGGCGACTTGCAAAAGCACCAGTGAAGGTGGCTGGCATATGTTGGATCAAAATGATCGGATGAGGATAATTAGCCGGCAATTTAGTTAAGATTTTCTGTAGCGCAACGGGGCCTCCGGTTGACGTACCAATCGCGGTTAATTGGTATTTTTTACCGGTTGCTTTAAAGCGTGATAATGCTGAAGGTGCAGTTGCCACACGTCCCTGAGCTGACGCTGATGAGTCAGATGACGAGCGCGAGGCAAGGTTCGAGGACGTGACACTACTAGTGACCACCGGACGACGCATAAAATTGCGTTTCGCCGCAATTTGTAACACTCGTTGCTGCAATAAAGTGACTGCATCTTCTCGATTGCGGGCTATATCTTCAAATTTTTTCGGCAGAAAGTCTAAAGCGCCAGCATCTAACGCATCCAGTGTCGCTTTGGCACCATCATGAGTCAGCGATGAAAACATTAGAATTGGCGTTGGATTATTAGCCATGATCTCACGTACAGCACTAATTCCATCCATCACCGGCATCTCAATATCCATGGTGATGACATCTGGTTTTAGACGCATGGCTTTATCGACAGCTTCTCGGCCATTAGTCGCCACATCAATCACTTCTAAGCGCGATTCAGCATTGATGATTTCACTCACTCGGCGTCGAAAGAAACTTGAATCATCAACAACTAAGACTTTAATCGGCATAGTTACCCTTATCATTTGGGTGGTCTATCGACCACTAGATACGCGAAGCAGCTGCGTATTTCTTAAGTAAATCAGAGACATCAAGTATCAAGGCTATATGACCATCACTGGTTATCGTAGCACCAGACATACCAGGCGTACCTTGTAACAATTTATCGAGAGGCTTAATCACCACCTCTTCTTGGCCAATTAATGTATCCACAACTAGGCCAACGCGTTGGTTACCAATTTGTACAATAACTACATGACCATGGCCTTTACGAGGCTCGACTTTACCCGCCTGAGGGGCTAGCCAATTTTGTAGATAGAACAACGGAATGGATTTTTCACGCACAATAATCGTTAGCTGACCATCGACAATATTGGTCCGGCGTAAATCAAGGTGGAAGATTTCATTAACACTCGCGAGCGGTAAAGCGAATGGATGACCTGCCACTCCCACCATTAACGTTGGCAAAATAGCCAGAGTTAACGGAACTTTAATGGTGATTTTGGTCCCTTTCGTGAGTTCAGAATCAATATCAATCGAACCGTTAAGGGTATTAATCGCGGTTTTAACCACATCCATCCCTACGCCGCGTCCAGAAATATCAGAAATTTTCTCTTTACTGGAAAAGCCCGGCATAAAAATCAGGTTAAAACACTCTTTATTCGTCAATCGAGAAGCCGCATCTTCATCCATCATGCCACGTTTAACCGCAATCGCTCGCAGTTTATCGGGATCCATACCACCGCCATCATCAACGATCGCCAGCTCAATATGGTCGCCTTCCTGAGACGCAGAGAGGATAACTTTACCCGTACGCGGTTTCCCTGCCGCAACACGGTCGTCGGGCATTTCAATACCATGGTCAACGGAGTTGCGTACCAAGTGAATCAATGGATCGGCAAGCGCTTCTACTAAGTTTTTATCCAGATCGGTTTCTTCCCCTTTCAACTCCAAAACAATATCTTTGTTCAAGGTTCGAGCCAAATCACGAACAACGCGAGGGAAGCGACCAAATACTTTCTTGATCGGTTGCATGCGCGTTTTCATTACCGCGCCTTGTAAGTCTGCCGTCACCACATCAAGATTAGAGACCGCTTTAGACATCTCTTCATCATTACTATTAAGGCCAAGACTCAACAGTCGGTTACGCACTAATACCAACTCACCCACCATATTCATGATGGTATCAAGCGTCGAGGTATCTACCCTAACTGACGCCTCTACTTGAGGTTTTTTAGCACCGCCAGAACCAGCAGCAACTAACTCGTTCTTGTCTGAGTTGGTATCCGTTGCCTTAGCGACTGGAGCAGGTTTAGCTGGTGCTGGCGCAGCGGCAGGGGCAGCAGCTTTAGGCTTAGGTTGTTCTACTGGTTTCTTTTCAATAGATGGACTGGCTGGTGCAGCGGCTTTTGCTGCCTGAGTAGTATTGGCTGCCGCTGGGCGCGTAGCCATTTCTAGCTCTTCGATCGATGGTCCTTTACCACTGCCGTGTAACTCATCTAATAAACGTTCAAACTCTTCATCGGTCATGATATCGCCATTAGCGTTCACATTCGATGGTGTTGCTTTTACCGCGGGTTGTGACGATACCGTTGGAGAGGGGGCTTCTCCAGAACCATGTAATGAGGGACTTTTGCCTTTTCCATGCAGCTCATCAAGTAATTTTTCAAACTCATCATCAGTAATATCACCTGAAGCAGCAGGTGCAGGTGCTGATGCTGGTGATGGCTGAGATTTGGCAGCTTCACTGGCCGCCTTTTCCGCACCAGGACTACGACCTTTACCATGCAACTCATCAAGTAAGCTTTCAAACTCATCATCACTAATATCATCAATCGAGTTAGCATCGATATGAGCGTTACTCGAGGCTTGAGCGGTCACATCTTCAGAAGGCGCTGGTACATGAGATTCGGAGTCAGCTTCAGGTTCGATGTCTTCAACCGTGTCAGCCGACGCATCACCTTCAGGTTCATCCTCAGATTCAGGCTTACACATATCATGCAATTCTTGAATTAAGATCGGATCAGCTGGCTGCAATGGCTCTTGATTTTGTACCGCTTGAAACTGCTCATTCACCGTATCCAAAGCACGTAGCATCACATCCATCAAACGAGCGTTGACACTACGTTGACCATTACGTAAATAGTCAAACACGTTTTCTGCACCGTGACAGGTTTCTACCAGTTCGGTGAGCGAGAGAAAGCCAGCACCGCCTTTTACAGTGTGAAAACCGCGGAAAATGGCATTAAGAAGTTCGCGGTCTTGTGGGTTATTTTCTAACTCTACTAGCTGTTCTGATAACAACTCGAGAATCTCGCCAGCTTCAACCAGAAAGTCTTGAAGAATGTCGTCGTCTAAATCGTAGCTCATACTTTACCCCTAAAATCCAAGACTCGATAATAAATCATCGACATCGTCTTGCGATGAAACTGCATCTGTACGCTCATGAGGATTAATGATTGGTCCCTCTGGCTCACAAGGTGCTTTTTCAACTTTTCCTGATTGTTGTAATTGATTTTTACCAAATACGGTCAAGATCTCTACTAAGCGACCTTCCACCTCATTGACTAAGGTGATCACTCGGCGGATAATTTGTCCCGTTAAATCTTGAAAATCTTGCGCCATCAAAATTTCGGTTAATTGCCCTCGAAGCTCACTACTATTGCCTTCTATTTGCGAAAGAAGATCATCAATACGATGGCAAAGTGCTTTAAATTCATTCAAGTCAATTTTACCGCGCATAAGCGCATTCCACTGTGGTCGAATGAGTAGCAAACTTCCATGTAGGTTGTCGGCTATCGGTAAGCAGCGATCAACCGCATCCATTGTTTTATTGGCAGCGACTTCAGTTTTATCAATGACATAATGCAATCTATCTCTGGCATCAGGCATTTCGTCGTTAGCAATTTGACTCATTCGCTCATCAACTTGAAACTGGCGCAAAGAATCATGCAGATCGCGAGTCAATACGCCGATCTCCTTTAGCATTGGATTGCCTTCAGATTCATACACTTGTTGAACCAGTGTATTGGCGCTATCTTGCTGACCATTTTCTAATAGTTGAACGAGTTCTTTTGCTTGTTCTAATGAAATCATCCTGTCTTAGCCTTGCTCACATAATGGATAAATACCTGTTCGCTGACTATTTTTTGTACGATTAACGTTGCCGCCTACATGCAAAAAATTCTCAATGAACTTTTGACCCGTGCTTTAAAATTATAGGCGGTCAAAAATCTTATCTAACTTTTCTTTTAGCGTAGCAGCCGTAAATGGTTTCACGATATAGCCATTAACCCCCGCTTGAGCAGCTTCTATAATTTGCTCTCGCTTGGCTTCTGCGGTAATCATCAGTACAGGTAAGTGCTTAAGCTCTGCATCTGCGCGAATATTTTTGAGCAGATCAATGCCTTGCATACCCGGCATGTTCCAGTCAGTGACCACAAAATCAAAACCACCTTTTTTTAGCATTGGCAACGCCGTCAAACCGTCGTCCGCTTCTTGGGTATTATTAAAACCCAAATCACGAAGTAGGTTTTTTACTATACGGCGCATTGTTGAAAAATCGTCAACAATAAGGATTTTCATATTTTTATTCAAAATTGCCTCCACTGAGTTCAAAGTCAGTGATATTTAGTCGTTTTGTGTCCAAGAACTCAACTTAGTTCGCAGACGTTGCATAGATTGGCTCAGTATTTGACTCACGCGGGACTCGCTCACGCCAATTACTTCACCGATTTCTTTTAAGTTTAGCTCTTCATCATAATAGAGCGAAAGTACCAAAGCTTCACGTTCTGGAAGTGATTTTATTGATTCAACCAATGCTTTACGGAATAATTCGTCGGCCACTCCCTGAAAAGGGGCATTGTCCTCCGCATCATCCAATGGCGAAATAGCATCATCCGATACGCCAAGATCTTCGATACCCACTATCCTTGAGCAACTAATATCCGTTAATGCGTTGTGATAGTGTTCAAGAGACATCCCTAAATGCTGCGCAATTTCTGCATCACTTGGGTCGCGACATAATTCACCCTCTAATATCGCGATAGCTTGACTGATCTCTCGATTATGCTTGTGAACCGAGCGGGGAACCCAATCTCCGCGGCGAATGTCGTCCAACATTGCACCACGAATTCGAATCCCTGCATAGGTTTCAAAACTTGCCCCTTTACTTCCATCGTAATTTTTTTGTGCTTCAAGCAAGCCGATCATGCCAGCTTGCATTAAATCTTCAATAAGTACGCTAGGTGGCAAACGCCCGATTAAATGATGAGCTATACGCTTAACCAATACAGCATATTTTTCCAGAAATAGCTTCTGGCTAGTCATATTACCGTATTGATCGTAAGTCAGCGCTTTATTCACCAAAAGGTTCCTCTACTGGTTCAGTTCGATTAAGCAGTCGCTCTACAAAAAACTCCAAATGACCACTTGGCGTACGTGGTATTGGCCAAGTGAGTGCTTTATTGGCTAATGAATTAATGGCCAATGAAGCTGGAGAGCGAGGATAAGCATCAACGACAATTTTCTGTCTTTTTACTGCCTGTCGTACATTATCGTCTAAAGGAATGCAGGCGACGAGTTCTAACCCGACATTTAAAAATCGCTCTGTGACTAAAGTCAATTTTGCGAATAACTCTCTCCCTTCACGATAGCTTCTCACCATGTTAGCGACAATTTTAAATCGCTCAACTTGATGTTCTCTACTCAAAAGTTTGATCAAGGCATATGCATCGGTGATAGAAGTCGGTTCGTCGCATACTACCACAACCACATCCTGCGCCGCACGAGAGAAACTCACGACCATGTCAGAAATCCCTGCTGCGGTATCAACCAGTAGAATATCCATCTCATCTTCAAGTGAACCAAACGCTCTGATTAACCCGACATGCTGAGCATGAGTTAACTCGGTCATCGATTGAGTACCGGATGTCGCAGGAATGATTTTTATACCATGCGGACCTTCAACAATGGAGTCTTTTAATTCACATTCACCTGCTAATACGTGACCTAAGTTACGTTTAGGCCGAATCCCTAGCATAACGTCAACATTAGCTAATCCTAAGTCGGCATCCAACACCATGACTTTTTTTCCTTGGCGGGCCATACAGATAGCCATACCAAGCGCTACGTTAGACTTGCCAACTCCGCCTTTTCCACCGGTTACGGCGATCACTTTCGTGACTGAAGGTTGAGTTAAACGGCGTAGGCCGCTTGCTTGATCATATATCATTTTATTCGTCATATTTGTCCGCCGCCTAGAATCTCTCTGAATCGCTATTCCAGTAATGAGGTTCATTCTCTGTCGACTTCTCTAGTAACTCATTTGCTTTTGCCACCATGTACTTTGGCTGAGCAATCACTATGTCTTCGGGTACGCGTTGTCCGTTGGCAATATAAGCAACGGGTAACGCATTTTGAACGACAACACTGACAAACTCTCCCAAGCTCAAACACTCATCGAGCTTAGTCATAATGCACCCAGAAAGAGGAATTCTTCGAAAGTGCTCAATGGTTTCCTGTAGCACTTTACGCTGTGCTGTAGCGGGTAATACAAGGTAGCTGTGAATCACTTCATCACTCTCTTGCATTAAGGTATCCAATTGTTCAGATAAACGTACATCACGCTGGCCCATTCCCGCAGTATCAACAAGGATCAAGCGTCGATTACGTAACTGATGAATTACATCGGCTAACTCTTTGGAATCTTTAGCAACTCTTACTGGACATCCCATAATTCGACCATAAATCGAGAGTTGTTCATGAGCGCCTATTCGATAAGTATCGGTGGTTATTAATGCCACATTATCTGAGCCATACTCCATCGCCGCACGAGCTGCCAATTTAGCGACCGTTGTGGTTTTACCAACCCCAGTGGGACCAAGTAAAGCAACGACACCACCGCGTTGTAAGATGTCTTTTTTCACCACAGGAATTTGATCAGAGACTAAGCCAAGTAACGCCTTCCACGCTTTCGGTGGTGGTGTTTCTTCAGGGATATAACAGGCTAATTGATCGGCCAATTCCAAAGAGAGGCCCATTCGCTCTAAACGTTTAATCAACATCGCTCGCAAGGGTTCGCGACGTTCCACTTCTTGCCACATTAATCCCGACACTTGGTGCTCAAGCAAGCGACGAATCGAGTTCATCTCTTCGCGCATGCTCTCTAACTCTTGTTGAGTTAATGTTGGCTCATTATCTCGTTTCGGTTCGTAACGCGAAGAGTCTAGACGTGGGCGTTGACGAGGAGTGGGATTCTCTTCGGCCATTAACTTTGCGAGTGCGCTTTCATTCGCCAATTGTCGATTAGGGGCCGTTTTGGTCTGGTTGCGCTGCAACAAGGCCGTTAATGAGTCTTCATTTTCGGCGCGATGTTCGGTATCTGGTGTTTGGCTGTACTGTTTCAGCATGCTGGCAAAACGCTGAGTCATAGAAGCGCCATTCGCATTGCTGGCTTTTAAGCTGACTCGGTCGTCTTCCAGCTCTCTTGTGCTATTGCGCGTTGATGGGCTTGGCTTACGATTATCATACTGAGCAGGCGAAGCACGATACTGTTTCGTCGCTGTAGGGGCTGATGAAGCTGAATCCGCATCGACCGCGGCGACAATTTCGACACCTCCTGCGACTTTTTTATTCGACATGATCACCGCGTCCGCTCCAAGCTCTTCTTTCACTTGCAGCAGCGCCATTCGCATGTCTTTCGCAAAAAATCGTTTAATTTTCAAGGCAGATATCCGTACTGTTGGTTAAAGTGGTTAGTTACCCACTGCCTGTACAATTCGAATCTGTTTCTCATCCGGGATCTCTTGATAGGAGAGAACTCTGAGATTTGGAATCGTATTTTTGACAAACTTGGCTAACGTTGAACGCAAGACGCCTGAAGTCAATAATACAGCGGGTTCCCCTTTAAGCTCTTGCTCTTGAGTCGCTTGGCTAAGCGCCATTTGTAAACGTTCCGCCAAACCAGGTTCAATGCCTGCAGACTCTCCGCCTGAAGCTTGCATAGTTTGATGCAATATCTGTTCCAGCTCAGGGATCAGCGTGATAACCGGCAACTCTGGCTCTATACCATTGATTTCTTGAACAATTAATCGTTTCAATGCGATACGCACCGCAGCGGTCAAAATGTCAGGTTCTTGACTCTTACTCGCATATTCAGACAAGGTTTGAACAATCGTGCGGATATCTCGAATCGGGATCGCTTCATTGAGTAAGTTTTGTAATACTTTAACCACAACGCCTAACGATAACTGATCAGGGACAAAACCATCGACTAATCTCGGTGCCGTCCGTCCAAGTAGCTCAAGTAAGTTTTGTACTTCTTCATGACCAATTAATTGTGCAGCGTTATTGGTGAGCAATTGGCTTAAATGTGTCGCTAATACCGTAGAGGCGTCAACCACTGTGTAACCCAGTGCTTGAGCATGCTCTCGCTGCTCTTCACGTATCCACACTGCTTCTAAACCAAAAGCGGGATCGTAAGTGTGTTCACCGTCGATCATTCCATACACTTGCCCTGGGTTAATGGCGAGTTCTTGATCGGGTCTAATTTCAGCTTCGCCCACCGCGACGCCCATGAGGGTAATTCGGTAGCTATTTGGTGTCAGCTCAAGATTATCGCGAATGTGCACCGGAGGAATTAGAAAACCAAAATCTTGTGACAGTTTTTTGCGCACCCCTTTAACACGCTCCAGCAGTTCGCCCCCTTGATCTCTATCGACTAAGGGGATCAAACGGTAGCCAACTTCCAGACCAATAACATCGACAGGCTGTACATCATCCCACGATAATTCACGTAATGTCGGAGCGTCGCCTTCGGCTTTAACGGGCAACTTCGCTTCTTCTTTCTCTCTTGCCTGTTTTCGTTGCAACCAATAAGCCGCGCCCCCTGCTAAAACAGCAAGTAGTAAAAAAGAAAAATGAGGCATACCAGGAACAACCCCCATTATGCCAAGTATGCCCGCGGTGATGGTTAAGGCTTTAGGATTATCAAACAGCTGGAAAATGAGCTGTTCACCCATATCTTCATCGGTATTTTGGCGAGTAACCATAATGGCCGCACCGATAGAAAGCAGTAACGAAGGGATCTGTGCCACTAAACCGTCACCAATGGTCAACAAAATATAGATTTCCATTGCTTGGCTAAAGCTCAGGTCGTATTGGATCATCCCGATAATTAAGCCACCGACAATATTGATGAACAGAATCAAGATCCCGGCGATGGCATCACCTTTAACAAATTTTGAAGCACCATCCATTGACCCGTAGAAATCCGCTTCTTTGGTGACTTCAAAACGACGAGTTCTCGCTTGCTCTTGATCAATCAGACCAGCGTTTAAATCGGCATCAATGGCCATCTGCTTACCGGGTAAAGCATCAAGAGTAAAGCGTGCACTCACCTCTGAAATCCGTCCCGCACCTTTGGTGACGACCATAAAGTTAATGATCATTAGAATAAGGAACACCACCAAACCAACCGCGTAGTTACCACCAATAACTACGCTACCAAAGGCTTCAATAACGTTACCAGCGGCACCAGAACCTTCATGTCCATGCAATAACACCACACGAGTTGAAGCCACGTTTAAGGCTAAACGTAATAACGTGGCAATTAACAATACGGTTGGAAAGGCAGCGAAATCGAGTGGGCGTCGGGTATAGACCGTCACTAATAACACGACCATCGATAACGCAATGTTAAAGGTAAAAAATAAATCGAGTAAAAACGCAGGTATCGGTAAGACCACCATGGCCAACGTAGCCAGTACCATGACTGGCGCACCAATCGCAGGAAGACTGCGTTGTGGAATCTTAGGTAATTTATGAGCAAATGGCAGCGTAAATTTCATAGGCCTGCAAGTAATAAGTTAATGGAAAGTTACGACAAAACGGTGTACAAGATCCTACCGAGCAGCAAAGATGCAAGTTTTAGTCCAGTTGTATATGTCAAGAATATGACGATTCATCTTAATAACGATCTTCTTCACCATAACCATCAGAATAGATCTGCCTCATCAGCATAGTGAATGATAAAAAAAGCTGCCTGAAACCCAAGGCAGCTTGCTACCCAAACAACATGAAGTTTCAGCGTCCAGTTGTTTGGGTGATAGACAACAATTATTGGTGCCGATTAGGGATAAACATTCCACAATACACTGGCTTGCCTTGTCTCAGGGTCAAACTCTAAACCGATCGCACCAGAGGTAGGAAACATCGGCGCAGGGAGACCGGCGACCAATTCCGCCACTAAATAACCGACCAAAGGTAAATGAGAAATAATCAGCAGTGTCTCGAGTTGTTCCGTTTGAATCAGAGCCACAAGATACTCAAACACATCTTCAGCTTGACCATAAGGCGTAATATCGTCACAGGTCTCTACCTTAGCCACCGAAAAATATCCCGAGATGGCCTGCCAAGTTTGCTGAGCGCGTAAGTAAGGACTCACCAATACTTTATCAAATTGGTCTAATCCTGACTGCTTAGCAAACACACGAGCAACCGCAGCAGACGCTGTTTGTCCTGCTTCGGTTAACGCTCGTTCTGCATCACTGTCCGCATAATGTTCAGCTTCTCCATGACGCATAATCACAATTTTCATATTTTTACCTATTAACCTATTGTCGGCATGCTCTTTTTTGCTAGGGCATATTGACCATAATCATGATTATAACAGTCTACAGCTTAAAGACATCGATGAAGCTAACACTCTGCTAAAAAGTTGTTATCACGATGAAAATGACCGTTTGTTCAAAAATTTACTCACCGTCAATTGGCAGGCTGTGGTTTCAGCGCCATACTTACTGTTCATTTCCCGTTTGGAGACCCTCTGTGCATATAAGCCCCAATGATAATCATCATTATCGTTATCTCACGTTAAACAATGGATTACGTGTTTTACTGATCCATGAACTTGATGCACAGAAATCCGCAGCGGCATTGGCGGTTAGAGTGGGTCATTTTGATGATCCTAGTGACCGACCTGGCATGGCACATTATCTAGAACATATGCTGTTTCTAGGGACTGAAAAATACCCTAAAGTAGGCGAGTTTCAAAATTTTATTAGTCAGCACGGTGGAAGCAACAACGCCTGGACAGGAACAGAGCATAGTTGCTTCTTTTTTGATGTCGATCCTAATGCCTTTGCCAAAGCACTGGATCGTTTCAGTCAGTTTTTTTTAGCTCCACTATTCAATGCTGAAGCCCTAGATAAAGAACGTCAAGCAGTTGATTCTGAATTTAAGATGAAATTAAACGATGACTCCAGACGTTTATATCAAGTCCACAAAGAAACCATTAATCCAGCTCACCCTTTTGCTAAATTTTCCGTCGGTAATCAACAGACTCTCGCCGATAGAAACGGCCAATCCATTCGTGATGAAGTGATCGCTTTTTATCAAGCTTATTACTCGGCTGATATCATGACACTAGCAATCGTTGGCCCACAATCACTGGATGAGTTACAACACTCGGTGGAACAAGGTTTTGCCACCATTATGAATACTCAACAAGCTGATAAAAATATTCAGCAACCCTTTGTTGAACAAAAACATACCGGATTATGGCTGTATGTTGAGCCATTAAAAGAAACCCGCAAGCTGATCTTAAGTTTCCCAATGCCGAGTACGGATGCCTATTATCAATACAAACCCCTCTCCTATTTTGCCCATTTATTGGGTTATGAAGGGGAAGGCAGCTTATTATTGGCATTAAGAGAGCGCAATTGGATCACATCCCTCTCTGCGGGAGGGGGAGCCAGTGGCAGCAATTACCGAGAGTTTGCTATCAGTTGCACCTTAACTCAGCAAGGCATTGAGCACGTTGATGATATTATTCAGATGCTGTTTCAAACTTTAGCGCTGATTAGCCGTGAAGGGCTTAATGAGTGGCGCTATCTAGAAAAAAGAGCCGTTCTTGAATCCGTCTTCCGTTTTCAAGAAACCTCACGCCCTCTCGATATTGTCAGCCACTTAGTGATCAATATGCAACATTACCAGCCTGAGGACATCATGTATGGTGATTACATGATGCAAGCCTATGATGAACCTTTACTGAACACTATTCTCAGCTATCTGGTACCAGAGAACTTACGAGCAACCTTAGTCGCTCAAGGACTCAGCTATGATCGTAATGCACAGTGGTATGGAACGCCTTATGCTTGTCGCCCCTTTACTCAACAGCAATTAACTAAATACCACACGATCGTCACTGATTTTCCAGTGAGATTACCCGGTAAAAACCCATTTATTTGCGAACAATTAGAACCCAAGCCGTTCGTCAATCCTACTGCGCAACCACAGATTATTGAAGAATTACCCGGCTTTAGATTATGGCATCAACAAGACACTGAATTTCAGGTTCCGAAAGGTGTGATCTATATGGCCATCGATAGCCCTCATGCCGTATCAAGCACTCGTCACATCGTTATGACTCGCTTATGTGTAGAGATGTTCTTAGATAGTTTAGCCACCCAAACCTATCAAGCGGAAATCGCCGGCATGAGTTATAACCTTTATGCCCATCAAGGCGGTGTTACCCTCTCTCTTTCTGGCTTTAGTCAAAAGCAACCGCAACTGATGAAGATGATTTTGGATAAATTTTCTCAACGTGACTTTCAGCCAGCGCGTTTTGCCACGATTAAACAGCAATTACATCGTAACTGGCGTAATGCAGCGCATGATCGTCCTATTTCACAGCTATTTAATGCGATGACCGGATTACTGCAACCGAATAATCCTCCCTATAGTGATTTACTTAACGCTCTCGAAAGTATCAAGCTTGAGCATCTTGCGCCCTTTGTTGAGTTAATCCTCTCCAAGCTGCATGTTGAGATGTTCGTGTATGGTGATTGGTTAGCCCAAGAAGCGCTGACACTGGGCGAAATGCTAAAAACGGCCTTACGAGTGAACGATCAAGCTTATCAAGAAGCGTTACGCCCGTTGATCACGCTGGGCAATCATGGTTCTTTTCAACATGAAGTTCATTGCAATCAAGATGATTCAGCCGTAGTGGTGTATTACCAATCGCCAGATAGTCAGCCCCGTAGCATCGCCCTGTATTCACTCGCTAATCATCTAATGTCAGCGACATTTTTTCATGAAATACGGACCAAGCAGCAGCTCGGTTATATGGTGGGTACTGGCAACATGCCCCTTAACCGTCACCCTGGCATTGTCCTTTACGTTCAATCTCCGCATGCAGCACCGATTGAACTGATCAATTCAATCGATGAATTTTTAAACGCTTTTTACATGGTATTGCTCGAATTAAACGAATATCAATGGCACAGCAGTAAACGAGGGTTATGGAACCAAATCGCCGCTGCCGATCCAACCTTAAGAAGCCGAGCGCAACGATTATGGGTAGCAATCGGTAATAAAGACTGGAGCTTTGATCAACGAGAGACGGTCCTAGAAGAGCTCAAACGCCTCAGTCGTTCTGATATGATCCGCTTTGTGGTCAATCAATTAAAACCCAGAACGGCCAACCGTTTAATTATGCATACCCAAGGACAAGCCCACCACCACGCTCCGCCTTTCACACTAGGGCAACCAATTGATTCAATAGCAGAGTTTCAATTACGCCCAAAAGTGTATGATTTAGGTTAATCTTTCGGACTCAATCACTTGCCTTAAACTGTGAGGATGCAGTTTAAGGCACACTCCCTGCCATTTAAAAGCAACGGTTGGGTTTGCAAGCCGCTCACCTTCACCTTGTGGATGAGAAAGTTTTGTCTTAACCCCTAATGCCGCTAATGAATCCCAATGTTCCGCTAATTCAGGAAAATGCTGCAAAATAGCCTGCAGATACGCCTGTGCGGTTGTAGCATTAGCACGAAAAACACATTCAATATGCTCCCAACCTTGTGTTGGGTAACATTTTCCTTCGGCAGGATAAGGCAGTTCTAAGCACGCTATCGACCACTGCTTATGAACGATAGGTTGATACAAATCCAATACGACGATGGGTCGACCGTTGATCTTCGCTTCAGAGAGTAAGGAACCATACTCTAACCAAGCTTGATGAGCGGCTTGCGCCAATGGCCACTGATTGATTCTAAGCGCGATATGATCAATCGCTAATGATGAGATATCAATGTGTAAGATCTTGCATAATTCATGAATTTTATCCATGAAATCATCAACTTCATTTTTCATCTGCTCAGGGTGAAGGCCAGAATTGATGAGTAATTCAGACATAATAATCATCCAAAATCGGTATTTTCAGCTGATAGTATCAAGATTCCTCGTTAAAGTAGAAAAATACCTAATTTTCGCCCTATGTGCCTCCCCATAAAATTGTTATTATGGTCCGTAAATTATCAACAGAATCGAGATATGCACTCGCTACCCCGTAGTGAATAAAATGCATACCAAACCAGTTTCCAGAATCAAAGGACACGCGTGTGAATATTCAAGCACTGATTAATGATAAAGTCTCTCAGGCTCTTGAAGCCGCTGGTGCACCTGCAGGAAGCCCTGCAGCAGTTCGTCAATCTGCAAAACCACAATTTGGTGATTATCAAGCTAACGGCGTGATGGGCGTCGCTAAACAGTTAGGGATGAATCCGCGAGAATTCGCACAGAAGGTCATTGATGTCTTGGATCTCGATGGCATTGCCAGTAAAACCGAAATCGCGGGCCCGGGCTTTATTAACATTTTCTTGAGTGAGACCTTTCTTGCTCAGCAAGCCGAATTAGCCCTCGCTGATGCTCATCTCGGCGTCAACAAAGCGGAACCACAAACTATTGTCGTTGATTACTCTGCCCCTAACGTGGCAAAAGAGATGCACGTGGGTCATTTACGCTCGACAATCATCGGTGATGCCGTCGTTCGTACGCTGGAGTTTTTAGGCCATAACGTGATTCGAGCTAACCATATTGGTGACTGGGGTACTCAGTTCGGTATGTTGATTGCCAACCTTGAGCGAGTCCAGCAGCAATCGGGTGAGGTTTCAATGGAGCTGGCCGATTTAGAAGCTTTCTATCGCGAATCAAAAACGCTCTACGATGAAGATGAAGAATTTGCCGCTAAAGCACGTAACTACGTGGTGAAACTGCAAAGTGGTGATGCTTTCTGCCTAGAGATGTGGAAGAAGCTGGTCGATGTGACCATGATTCAAAACCAACAAAACTATGACCGTCTCAATGTCTCATTATCACGTGATAATGTCATGGGCGAAAGCATGTACAACGATATGCTACCGGGTATCGTCGCTGATCTAAAAGAAAAAGGCATTGCTCAAGAAGATGACGGCGCTCAAGTTGTCTTTTTAGATGAATACAAAAATAAAGATGGTGAGCCAATGGGCGTTATCATCCAGAAGCGTGATGGTGGTTTCTTGTATACCACCACCGATATTGCTTGTGCAAAATATCGTTACGAAACACTTGGTGCGGACCGAGTGCTGTACTTCATCGACTCCAGACAACATCAGCACCTCATGCAAGCGTGGACTATCGTACGTAAAGCGGGCTACATTCCTGAACATGTGTCACTTGAACATCACGCGTTCGGCATGATGCTGGGTAAAGATGGGCGTCCGTTTAAAACTCGTGCGGGCGGAACCGTGCGTCTTGCCGATCTTCTCGATGAAGCGCAAGTGCGTGCAGCGGCACTGATTGAAGCGAAAAACCCAGATTTAACGGCTGATGAGAAAAACAGCATTGCAACCACTGTCGCTATGGCTGCGGTAAAATATGCCGACCTCTCTAAGCATCGCACCACCGATTACATTTTCGATTGGGATAATATGCTGGCATTTGAAGGTAATACCGCGCCTTATATGCAGTACGCTTACACTCGCGTTGCCTCTATCTTCGCTAAAGCGGGTATCTCTATGGATGCGCTTAGTGGCCAGATCATCATTGGTGAAGAAAAAGAGAAAGCCTTAATTGCTAAACTGCTGCAGTTTGAAGAAGCGGTACAAGCGGTGGCCCGCGAAGGTCAGCCGCACATCATGTGCAGTTACTTATTTGAATTAGCCGGTCAATTCTCTAGTTTCTATGAGGCTTGTCCAATCTTGGTTGCCAGTAATGAAGAGAGCAAGCAAAGCCGCTTGAAACTCGCCGCGCTGACGGCAAAAACCATCAAACAAGGTTTGGACCTATTAGGTATTAATACTCTAGAGCGGATGTAACTAGAAACTTATCGTCAACGACAAAGATGACGGATTAAAATACATCTAAAAAAGGCTGGCGTGATGTCAGCCTTTATTACATCGAAAAATCATCTCTAATGGAGAATAGCGATGCCGTTTGAACTTCACCCACAACTGGCAAAAGATACTGATATTATTGGCCACTTCCCACTGTGTGTTGCGTTATTACATAAAGAATCAGCGGTACCTTGGGTGATCCTAGTACCTAAAAGAGAACATCTGAAAGAGCTGCATCATTTACCGATGCCCGAACAACAGCAGTTTTTACTGGAATCTCAAGCCGTCAGTCAAACGCTTGAAGCTTTGTTCCAACCCGATAAAATTAATCTCGGTGCACTCGGTAATATTGTGCCTCAATTGCATATCCATCATATTGCACGCTTTACCAGTGACTGTGCTTGGCCAGGACCAATATGGGGAAATACCAACGGGCAGCAACGCGACACTGTTGAGCAACAAGCAATGTTAACTCGTTTGCAAGGTATCTTAGCGCTGAGTCACTTATTCTCTAAAGTTTAACCTCAAAACATTTATTGACAAAAAAGCCGTACATCGACAGTACGGCTTTGTTATTTCATTCGCGATGGCGTTCATCCATTACATCGTGACCGTCATCGATAATCCATTGACTCGGTTTGGGCAATAGCGCACACGAGTAACGTAATTAGCCGCATTGGTATCAATTAAGCGTGAAATCACTCCTTTTTTTATCCACACTTCAAGCATCGCATCGACACCATCTTCACTTAAAGCAAAACGTTGGGCGAGCTCTTTACGAGTCACATAACCTTGTTGTTCAATGCATTGCTTTAGCTCAGATAAAATCATGCCATTTGTACCTGTAGTGATTGCGACTCTCGGCCGACTTTCTTAAGCCAATAATAAATCGCTAACGATGAACCAATGATCCCGATAATCCATAGCGAACTGGTGACAGGATGATCATTGAAATGAGTCGCCTGATAAAAGAGCGCAGCAGCACCATACGCCAAGCCCATTGTCCAAACCGCAATAAACCTTGCAAACTTAGCGCCAAATTCTCGAGCATAAGCTCCCATCGCCGCAACGCAAGGCGTATACAACAAAATGAAAATTAAGTAAGAAAAGGCCGCATAACCACTTACAAAGTGATGTTGTAGATTACCAAAAATTGAAGCATCGACAGCTTGCTCTTCCGCTAAGGCGCTAGTGTCGGACAAATCACCGACTTCAATACCCAGAGGATCAGCAAAATTAAGTCCCATTAAGTTTTCAGGAATCGATAACACCGCTTCTTGTAAGCTTGCCCATAAATCGAACTCTTCGTCTTCGGCATCTACCGAGGTATAAAGATTATTCAGCGTCCCGACGACTGCCTCTTTAGCAAAAATACCAGTGATGATCCCAACGGTCGCTGTCCAGTTATCTTGATTAATTCCAATTGGAGCAAATAAAGGCGTTACGACTTGGGCTGCACTAGACAACACCGAGTTATCACTGTCTTCATTACCAAATGAACCATCGGTACCGAGTGAATTTAAAAAGCTAAGAATGGTCACAACGATAACGATGGTTTTCCCAGCGCCAAGCACAAAACGTTTCAGTTTCTGCCAAGTTTTGATCAGCACATTTTGTAACGTCGGTAATTCATAATCAGGCATCTCCATCAATAAACTGTCACTTGAGCCCGGATATAAGGTCTTTTTCAATACCCATCCTGTGAAAACCGCGGCGACAATACCAAGCAGATAGAGTGCAAAAACAATATTTTGTCCACTTTGTGGGAAAAATGCCGCAGCAAACAAAGCATAAACTGGTAAACGAGCACCACAAGACATAAAAGGAGCCATCGCAGCAGCGAGTTTACGCTCACGCTCTTGATCTAAGGTTCGTGTCGCCATTATCGCTGGAACGTTACAACCAAAACCTAATACCAGTGGCACAAAGGCTTTACCTGGCAAGCCTATTTTCTGCATCACTTTATCCAGTACAAAAGCGGCACGAGACATATAGCCAGAGCTTTCTAAAATAGCCAAGAACAGATACAAACAAGCAATTACAGGGATAAAAGTCGCTACCGTTTGGATACCACCACCTAGACCATCGGCGATTAATGTCACCAACCAAATAGGAAGATGATCATCGAGCAAATAATGACCGCCATCAACCAAAAGTGCACCAACCCCAATATCAAAGAAGTCGATAAATGCACTACCAATGTTGATGGAGAACATAAACATCAAGTACATGACGACAAAAAAGAAAGGCACGCCGACCCATTTATTTAAAATGATCTGGTCTGCTTTTTCCGTGAAACTGTGGCTCAGCTTACCCTCACTACGGCGCACTTGTTGACAACAGTGGTGTAAAAATGTGTATTTAACATCCGCGACATGCAAATCAATATCAAATTGACACTCTCGCTGTACATCAACCACCGTTAAGCGTTCTGATTCTGAGACACCATTGATCACCATCAGATCGTTTTCTAACGCTCTTATCGCCAAAGAACGAGCAGAGACTTCTTGTCCCTCAAATAGAGGCAATAGTGCACTAATCGCTTGTTCAAAAGCTTGGCCATAGTCTAATTCTAACTGCTTTAAAGCAATGCCTTGCACAACCTTCTTATGCAGCTGTTGTTTGAACTGTATCACCTGCTGTTTATTATTAGCAGAAAGCGCCAACACTGGGCAGCCCAATACTTGCTCTAGTTTTTTAACATCAATGGTTTGCCGCTCACGCTTCAGCGCATCCATTTTATTCAAAACCACAACCATTGGACGACCCAACTCACGTAGCTGCAGTGTCATGTATAAACTGCGCTCTAAACTGGTGACATCGACTACATTGATAATTACATCCGCAGGATGAGTCAGCACGGCTCGTGAGGCAATGGATTCATCAATACTATTGCTATCATTGCCACTATCTAGAGCATAAATGCCTGGTAAATCGGTAATATAAAATTCATCACCTGAGTGTGTGTAACGCCCCGTCTTTTTCTCAACCGTGACGCCTGCCCAGTTACCAACTTGCTGTTTTGCTCCCGTTAACCCATTAAATAGGGTGGTTTTACCGCTATTGGGGTTACCTACGGTCAAAATTTGATATTGCATTAGGCTTTCTCCACCTCAACCGCAGCAGCGATACTCTCTCGAACGGCCATCGACACACCCCGAACTTCAATTTGTAAAGGGTCGCCCATCGGGGCACGACGGATTAATGTCACTAACGTATTGGGCAGTATCCCCATTACCATTAATTTTTTACGTACATCGATCGACAGTTCATTCAATGCCGTGATGAGTCCGGACTCACCTGCTTTTAATTCAGACAATTTCATTAGGGGCCACACAAACAATATTGTTAATGAGAAGGATTGCTATTACTGGATAATACGCTGTAAATAAGTGCTAATCATTGTGTGAAATCAAAGATTGCATTAATTGATATTGGCCTACAGAGCATCGATAAACGTTCAAGATTGTCATTTCCGCTAAAAATTGACTCGTTAAAAACGTCAAAATTATTTTCTTACCACAAGGACGACTCAACCATTAAAGATAAACACAATAAAAAAAGAGGGTAATAATCCATAAAAAACAATATGATAGAGAGAAAATCTTAATGATGACGCTTTTATTAGGTGAGGTTGGCGTTAATTTTATAAGCAAAAAAAGCAGAGGTTATTATATTGAACAGGTCAGCGGGAATTGACCCGAAGATAGAACTCCAGAGGTGATATGGCACTGCCCATATCACTCCGGCAGCAAGCGAAGGTGTCATTGACACCCGTGGTATAGTCCCCCGGCTATACCACGATATTTTTTTTCATTGACACTTCAACCCCACTCTCCTCGCTTAACCTCTAAGCAAAGAATCACTCAACAGTATCTCCACACTACTCAACACTGGCTGATAACTCATAGATAAGCGCTCCTACCCGTGGATAACGCTCTGCAGAGCGAAAGAGAAAGCCGCTAACGGGACGTGATGCTAAGCCAGTCGCAAGCGCCGCCGTTTCGATCATTGTGACTCTTCAGCAAATTGAGAGGGAGATAATCCATATTGATGTTTAAAACGTTGACTAAAATAAGACGGATCATTAAATCCACATAAAAAGGCAACTTGCGCGACTTTTTCACCACTCATCAATAAACTACAGGCTTGCTCTAAGCGATATTCCGTTAAATATTCTTTAAATGTTTTGCCCGTTAGATACTTCATCCGTCGTTGTAAGCTGCGCTCCGACAGATACATTCTTTTCGCAATATCAGACGTTGTAAATTCTGCGTCAGCATAGCGCTCAGCAACAATATGATTGAGTTTTCGTAGCCACTCTAACTCACTGTCACTTTGTGGCTTTACTGATAATAGCGCCGCAGGTGTCGATTCGACAGAGATAACTTGTGGCCACATCAGCTCGATTAAGTTTCGTTCACTGGACGAGTGAATCGATAAATTTCCGCCTGATAAAGCCACCAGCTCATCAAGGGAAAATTGAACATTACCGTTGGAAATCACCATCAGTTTATCCAGTAAGCCGGATGCCGAGCCATAGTCTTTGATCAGCACCACAACATGTCCTTCACGTTCTATTGTCTCAATGGTCAATGTCTGATGGGCATACAAACGCTTTAATGCATCCGATAACAATGCATTAAAGATAACATCCAATCCCGCTTGTTTGACCAACACATCCGGCAAAAGATCACTTGGATGATAATCAATTTTAATGTTGGCTCGTGCAAATTCACTGTGCCAACCATGCAGCACCGTCTCAAGTACTAAAGATAACGAACAGCTGATGGTCATTGACTCGCCTGATGAATTAAAGGCGCCGATTTGCACTATTTGCTCCGTCAGTTGATCAATCAACGCAGTTATCTCGGGAGAATGGTGCTGGTGAGTTTGAACGCTTAACTGTTTAAGCAGTGACTGATTTTGACGTTGCCAACGCTCTAACCACAAATGACGAATCTGTATCTGTTTGCGTAATAATAAGTTATGACTTAGTAGCATCTTACTTTGCTGTTGTAACTGACGTGTTTTATCTGCAATCTGCTGTTTAAGATCCTGATTCACTCGATCCATCACTCGAGAACGCCATCCTGTCAATAAGCCACCAACCAACAATAAACTAAAGGCATAGCCAACTATCGCCCAGTTGGAGAAATACCACGGTTTTAATACTTGAAAATTTAAGGTTTTATCAACTCTCTCTTCTCCAATATGTCGCAATGATAGGGTGTAGTGGCCAGGTAAAAGATGATCAAGCGTTAGCTGCGGCCCTTCAAATCGCTGCCATGGATCATTATTGAGACTGAATTCTAACGCTTGCCCTCTGGCATCGGGTAATGCACCAAATTGAAAACTGATGGCTTGTCCATAGGCCACGTGTAACGGCACCAAAGTAGCGCCACCAATCTGTATCGGTTGATAGTTGACACTGACCTGACTAAAAATGAGTGAGGAATGAGGAGGCTCGGCATTTGCGAGTGGCGTCGTTTGAATAGCCAAGAGCCCAAACATCGATGAAAAGAGTATCTGCTCTTGAGTATAAGAAGCGGAACAAACGCCGCTTTCTAGCTCATTATTGATTAAGCCATGAGGAGAACCAAAATGTTTATCAATCGAACCATCCGCATGATAGAGAGTGAGACCTTTAGAGGAGGCTAACCACATCCCTTGTCCACTGTTCACAAGGCATTTAAGACGAATATTATCGTCAATCAAAGGCACAGCGAATAACGATAGTTGATCGTTTAAACGTCGAAATACCCCCCGCTCACTAACAAACCATACCTCTCCCGTTGCAGTTTCGCTGATACCAAGGTTGCTACCATAGTTGGCCGTTCGTTTGTCATAAGTAATTTGGCCATTTTTTAAGGTATAAATACCATGCCGAGTCCCAATCAATAAGCCATGTTCACGGCTGCTGTATAAAGCCGTAACCGCTATATCTTGCTTATTATCCAGCAACCAATTGTGACCAAAATCCGTGTAATGCTGCGAATCAGGATGATAAGACCAAAGCTGATTGTTTGAGATCCCCCATAACCGCCCCTCATTATCGACGGTCAAATGCTGAATCGGTGAATGACGTAAGATAAAGGGCAACGGCTCTGGCTGATCACGATTTTGCTTGAATGAACGTAATATTAAGCCTTGTTCGCTGGCGATCCATAGCTGCTCTTCTAGCAATAAGACATCATTAACCTGCCCTGAGTACACCAGTGATTTTTTGCCCTGTTGCTGCCCATCAAATAGATATAAGCCATCCTGAGTGACCATTAAATATTGGTTACTACTTGGTATAGGACGCAAGCGTTTCAGTTTGCTATTGAGACGTTCATGAGTAATGTCATCGGCTAAATAGCGCGTAAATTTCTGACTGAAAAGAGAAAAATAGCGAACACCTTGATGAGTCGCAATCCAAATCCCCCCATGCTGATCATTAGCGAGAGCGTAGATTCGCCCTTCAGGTAAGCCATAAGGCCCTTGCCCATTACTGATCAGTTGGGTCGTTTTCTCCGTCGCTAAGGAATAGACAAATAATCCCTTATCACTACCAATCCAATACTCTCCTTCGGCTTCAATGATCGCAAAGACTTGACCATCACCTATTTTTTTTAATGGGTATTCGGAGTGAAAAATATCAATCAATAAAGCCCCTTTATGAGTACCTACTAATAGATGATTTTTTTGGGGAGAAAAATAGAGCGTCTGGACTGGATTTTTTCCAGAGGGACGAATATGTGAAAAGGCTTGAGCCTCAGAGATATACGTACCGACATTGGTGGCTAACACCCACTTATAATGCACCAATTCGGCGTCATTAATCTCCACTTGGCTGGCTTGATTAAGCTGATACAGTTTCGCTAATGAGTAAATTTTGAGTTGCTTGGTTTGTAAATGATACGTATAAAAATACGCCCCATCGCTGAGCCAAATATAACCATTTGAAGCACCAATTTTTTCTATGGATACCCCCGGGGTTAAACTCAGCACCAATTCTGACTCAGAACCGGGTCGTGTTTGGTACAGTTCATTATCGATAAAAGTCCAAAAACGCCCTTGTGCGTAAGCCAGTTGCTGCTGCTTATCACGAAACAGCGATCCTTGCTTAGGCAACATCGTTTGCCCATCAAAAAACATGACGTTTCCGTGTACATCGTGAATCCATAGCCCTCCTTCGTCACCAAGAAATAAATTCTGTGCAATAAAGGTTTTACCTTGAACAAGCGTTGGTAACGGATAAAAAACCGCAGGCGCGCTATCTCGCGCGTGAGCGGGTAAAAGACTCCAACTAAAAATAGAAAATATAAGCAGAATAATGTGCTGCAAAATGCGTCCTTTACTGAATCGTAGACAGGCAAACCGACACGACACTGCAAGGTTATTTCTCAGAGAAAATTAATTAACCAAAACAGCCTAACCACTGTTCAATTAATGACAACTGAACCACGACCTTGTTATTGTGGGATCGGTAATTTGGTGCGTTGATTTCGGCAATATGTCGCTCCGAAAATCATCAGCATCAAGAAAAGTAATGGGCATTTTATACCGAACACATGTCAATAGACAGATTTTGGCTACTGATATGAAGCGTAATTATCAGCCAACTTCCAAAAGTGCGAGATCAGTAAGCATCTCTAAACAAAAGATCAGCGGATATCAGCATCAATCATGCTTATCGGCGATATAGAGGGTAATTAGCATAATCACAGATCGCTAATACTACTGACGCGTTAAGTCAAAAAAGAGACGGTTTAGTCAAAGAAGCTGCGGGGTAACACCTCGACAGCTTCTTATCATAAGCAATCGTTATTGAGATAAGCAGTTATAAAAACTATTCGATAACTGGTGTAGAAACTCAAAATAACTCCCTGATTGAACGGGAATGTTAGAGCCTAAAGGATCAAGCACACCAATATGAACGTTACTACCACGGACAACGGTTTCGATCACTGCGGGTTGAAATTGTGGCTCAGAGAAAACACATTTGGCTTGATTATCAGTTAATGAACGGTGAATGCTGATCAACGTTTTAGCGCCCGGTTTACGCTCTGGGCTTACGGTAAAATGACCAATATTATTTAAGCCATAATGCTGCTCAAAATAGGCATAGGCATCATGAAAAACGTAATATGATTTAGATTTAACCGCCGCTAACTGCTTAGCGATCGATTGATCCGTCGTATCGAGTTGGTCAAGAAAGCGAACTAAATTCGCCTCATACTGTGGACGATGCTCTGGATCCATTTCGCTTAAACGCTGCGTGATCGCTTGAGCCACTTGTTTTACTTGCGCCACTCCAAGCCAAAAATGAGGGTCATGAGTACCATGACTGTGTCCATCATGATCATGGTGATGATGCTCCTCTTCTCCATAAGCTCGGAGCTCTAAATTAGGGATCTGACTGAGAGTTAGTATATTAGGATGCTGGCTTAAAGAACGCTCTAAGAAAGGTTCAAGATCTGGACCAAACCAAATCACTAATGAAGCTTCACGAATCCGCTTTACATCTGAAGGACGCAGGGCATAATCGTGCGGTGACGCATTCGCAGACAGCAATACCTCCGGTTGACTGACGTTTTCAGTAAGCTCATAAGTAATCATTTGAATCGGTTTAATACTGGTCAAAATGCTGCTCGCCCAACCCGAGAAGGGAAAAGCAATGAGCAAAGTACACAGTGTGAATCGAGATAGCATGGTAATTTCCTGCTGGTAGCGTTGATGACTGCGAAATGTTACATTATAACATCACCCAATTGCAAACGAGTTTCTTTCATGTCAACACTCATTGAAATGCATGACATCTGTGTTGATTTCAATCAGCGCCGAGTTCTAGATAAGGTTAGCCTGTCTCTATCCAGAGGTAAAATAACCACCTTAATAGGTCCGAATGGCGCGGGAAAATCGACGTTAGTCCGTGTGTTACTTGGTTTACATCAACAAAATTCTGGCACTCTTTCACGAGATAAGACTCTCAAAATTGGCTATGTGCCACAGAAATTGAAGTTAAACGATACGCTCCCCCTCAGTGTCAGTCGCTTTCTTCGTTTGGCTGGAAAATACAGTCAACAAGAACAATTAGAGGCGCTACGTTTAGTTGGCGCTGAGCATCTTATTAACCACGATATGCATAAATTATCTGGTGGTGAGAATCAGCGTGCGCTATTAGCACGAGCTTTGCTACAACGTCCTGATTTATTAGTGCTTGATGAGCCAGCGCAAGGAGTCGATGTTCAAGGACAAATCGATTTGTATGATCTTATCGACACCATTCGCTTGCGATTTAACTGCGCCGTTTTCATGGTCTCGCACGATTTACATTTAGTGATGGCCAAAACCGATGAAGTGATCTGTTTACATCACCATATTTGTTGTTCGGGTTCACCAGCGGATATTTCTCAACATCCAAGCTATCTCGCATTATTTGGTCATCGTAGCAGAGAAACCCTCGCTTTTTATCAACACAAACATCAGCATCATCATGATTTAGCTGGACAACCGGTTAAGGGTGACGCTCAAGCCTGTTCACATCATTCACACGGTCATCACCACCATGATTGAGTTTTTACTTCCTTCTATCGCAGCTGGAATTGGCATCGCGATTATTGCTGGCCCTCTCGGCTCTTTTGTCGTCTGGCGGCGTATGGCTTATTTTGGCGACACTCTCGCTCATGCATCATTGCTTGGTTTGGCGCTCGGTTTTTTACTCGATATCAACCTCTACTTTGCCCTGCTGGTGTGCAGTCTAAGTCTGGCTGTTATATTAGTGACCATGCAACGCCAGCAATTAATTGCCACCGATACCTTACTGGGAATTCTTGCTCATAGCTCTCTCTCACTGGGGCTCATTGCCGTGAGCTTTCTCGATAATGTACGTATTGATTTGATGAGTTATCTATTTGGCGATTTACTGGCCGTCAGTCCTGCGGATTTATGGTTTATTTGGAGTGGCGTCGCTGCGGTGAGTCTTGCGGTTTATCTCTTTTGGCGACCGCTACTTTCCAGTAGCGTTAATGAAGAATTGGCCAGTGTTGAAGGGGTCAACATTGAATTAATGCGACTGGTATTGATGCTACTGATTGGATTAGTCATTGCCGTCGGGATGAAGTTTGTTGGCGCGTTAATCATGACTTCATTAATGATTATCCCAGCCGCTACTGCCAGACGCATCGCCAAAACGCCAGAGCAGATGGCCCTATTGGCCTCGCTAATCGGCATTATTTCTGTATTGATTGGAATCTCGCTCTCATGGCAATTTGATACCCCAGCCGGCCCTTCTGTGGTGGTTAGCGCAACCATGATGTTTATGCTCAGTCAAACACTTGGCCGCCGTTCATCTTAACCCGCATGCTTAACCAAAATATAAAGGCCTGATGAAACAGGCCTTTATATTATCCCTACCAACTACCTAAAAAGGCAAAAAGCACACAGCTTATCAAACCAATCACAAGGATATAAGGAAACTGGGTACGGATATGGTCAATATGGTCATTGCCCGTCGCCATAGAAGATACAATACCAGTATCACTGATCGGAGAGGTCATATCGCCAAATATCGCACCTGATATCGAAGCGCCAATCAATAAATGTGGGTCGAGATCGGCTGCGACACCAATTTGAATGCCAATCGGAATCATGATCGCAAACGTTCCCCATGACGTTCCAGTTGCCAGAGACATCACCGCCGCAATCAGAAATACAAACGCTGCCGAAAGCTCTGCAGGTAATACTCCATCAATCAATTGGGTAATGTATTGCCCAGTTTGCAAATCGGCAGATAAATCCCCGACCAAAAAAGCCAATGACATGATGGCTCCCAATGGGATCATATCCGAATATCCAGCGAGTAAGTGGCGAAAAAAAGCATCCAACGATAAAACTCGACCACCGACAAAATAAACCAGTGAAATCAAAGTACCCGCCATCACCGCCCAAAAGACAGCTGTCGATCCTGAGCCTGCGGTAATATTGCCATTTCCGGTAACCCATAATCCCAATGGAACCATAAAAATAATGGTCAGTAGTGGTACGATAAAATAGCTTGCTTTACCGTTAACAGTGACAGGTTCAACTTGTTGGTTACCAGCAATCGGTAAAGCACCTTGTCTCAATACTTGTCCTTGCAATGCCCGCTTGTCAGCCTTGGCCATCGGCCCCCAACTCACTCCCGAAAAAATATAAAACAGCACACCGAGTAACGATAACCACGCCATCAAGTTATAAGGCATCGAAGCAAGCAAGATAGAAAAAGGCTCCCCCTCTAAATAGCCTCGACTGATTTGTACGCCGATGATTGCCATCATTGCCGCCCCCCAGCCATTGATCATTACACTTGAACAGGTGGCCACACACGAAGATTGAATCACATAGGCCATTTTCTCGCGTGATACTCGATAATGATCGGCTAAGTCACGACTCACCGTTCCTGCTGACATTAAAGAAATTGAGCTTTCAATAAAAATAACCATGCTGGTTAACATGGCTAACAACTGTACCGCGATAGGGCTTTTGACCAGTTGGGCTCGCTCTGTTAATCCGTGAATAATCGCTTGCGTTCCCCCTGTAATTTGAATCAGCCGAATAATCCCCCCGACCATAAAGCAGAATAAAATGGTGCGAGTATTCCCTGCGCTAGCAAATACATTGATATAACTGTCTAATGCATCGGCAATACCGGCTAAGGGGTTAAAACCAGCAATCACCGTATAACCAACCACAGCACCGATCAATAAAGACAAAATCACTTGCCGAGTCAGCACTGCTAGAGCAATCGTTACCAGCGGTGTCAATAATGTCCATACACCGTAATCCGTCATACGGACTCCGCGGAAAGCGCATTGAGCAAATCAGCAATTAAGTCATCACTGTCTTCAATTCCTACCGATAAACGAAATGTAGTATCAAAAATCCCCATCGCTTGACGCTCTGTTTCACTCATCGAACCATGGGACATTGATGCCGAATGGTTGATCATACTTTCTACACCACCCAGTGATTCAGCCAAAATAAAATAACGTAATCGACTTAAAAAGCGTTGGCTATCTGTGCGATTACCTTTGAGTTGAATGGTAACGACGGCTCCTCCTGAACGCATTTGTGATTGGCATAATGCATAGTGAGGATGCGTTGCTAAACCTGGGTAATAGACTGCTTCTATCGCAGAATGACCACTGAGCGCTTGTGCCACTTTCAATGCATTATCACACTGACGCTGCATACGTAAATCGAGAGTTTTTAAGCCGCGTAAAGCAAGATAAGCATCGAAAGGTGACGCGATGGCACCTACCGTTGTTTTGGCAAAATCTATCCGTTTCGCTAGCTCAGGATCGGCAGTAATCAACGCACCACCAATCATATCCGAATGACCACCAATGTATTTACTGGTCGATAGCATCACCAGATCGGCACCGAGAGTTAATGGCGTCTGATTCCAAGCGGTAGCAAAGGTATTATCAACACAGGTCAATACACCATGACGACGGGCAAAAGCACACACTTGCTGAATATCCACCAGTTCTAATAATGGATTGGTTGGCGTTTCTATCCAAATCATCGCGGTATTGTCTTGCATCACCGATTCAATGGCAGCTAAGTCGTTCAAATCGACATAATCGACCGTTAAACCATTGTTATGTCTACGTAGTTTTTCAAATAAACGATGTGTGCCACCATAAACACCACGCATGGCAATGATGTGCGCATTTTGAGTTAACAGTTCAAGCGCTAATGCGGTCGCTGCCATACCAGAAGCCGTTGCTGTCGCATAAGTTCCTTGCTCTAAGGCAGCAAGTGCACTTTCGTAAGCGTAACGCGTTGGATTTGCCACTCGTGAGTAGCCATAATCAGCAGACTGTTCGAGATCGGTTTGAATAAAACTACTCGCGGTGTAAATAGGGGGGAAGGCTGCATTGTGACCAGCATCATGCTGATCGCCACCATGGACTGCCAATGTAGCAAAGCTTGGTTTTTTCATGATTTCATCCACATAAGATTTGATGAGTTTTAAACAATGCATTACTGATAATGCAAAAGAAGGCAGTGAAATTATTCTATTTGATAGCTCGTTCTAGCTCATAAAAAGGCATAGAGTTTCCAAATGAGACAAGAAGTAACATTGTATTACTTTTCTGCTCAGTGAAGAAAATAGAATTCGCTTCTATGTTATATCCTTACGATTGAAACATCAGCGGTGTTGGCTATATTCGACACCGTTACCTTTAGCTATAAGGGCTCACTTACTTGCCGTCTACTCACTATTCCTAGTGGTTTGGGAATATTCTAAAAATAATAAAAAAGCCTCCGCAGCAGGGAGGCTCTATATAAGCAACGGAAGTTTACGTCTTTACCAACCGGTGACTTCACGTAACGCTTGACCAATATCCGCCAAACTTTTTACTGTTTTAACGCCTGCCGATTCTAGCGCAGCGAATTTCTCTTCTGCGGTGCCTTTACCACCAGAAATAATCGCACCAGCATGGCCCATACGCTTACCCGGAGGTGCGGTAACACCAGCAATATAAGAAACAACAGGCTTAGTCACATGCTGTTTAATAAACGCAGCCGCTTCTTCTTCCGCTGTACCACCGATTTCACCGATCATCACAATCGCTTCGGTTTCAGGATCGTCTTGGAACAGTTTTAGAATATCAATAAAGTTAGAGCCAGGAATTGGGTCACCACCGATACCAACACAAGTTGATTGACCAAAACCTTCATCGGTGGTCTGTTTAACCGCTTCGTAAGTTAAAGTACCTGAGCGCGAGACAATGCCCACTTTGCCTTTCTTATGAATGTGTCCTGGCATAATACCAATCTTACATTCATCAGGAGTGATCACTCCAGGGCAGTTTGGACCAATCATCCGTACTCCGGTTTGCTCCAACTTGACCTTAACATCAATCATATCGATTGTCGGAATACCTTCGGTAATGGTCACGATCAGCTCGATACCAGCATCAATGGCTTCTAAAATAGCATCTTTACAAAATGGCGCAGGTACATAAATCACTGTCGCTGTGGCACCAGTCGCTTCAACCGCTTCACGTACAGTATTAAACACAGGCAAACCAAGATGAGTTTGACCGCCTTTACCCGGAGAAACACCACCCACCATTTGGGTACCATAAGCTAATGCTTGTTCAGAATGGAAAGTACCTTGACCACCGGTAAATCCTTGGCAAATGACTTTGGTGTCTTTGTTAATTAATACCGACATTATTTGCCCTCCGCAGCAGCAACAACTTTACGCGCAGCGTCAGTCAATGACTCTGCTGCAATGATATCTAAACCCGATTTTGCCAACACATCACGACCAAGTTCAGCGTTAGTCCCTTCAAGACGAACAACCACTGGCACTTCAACACCGACTTCTTTTACCGCGCCAATAATCCCTTCGGCAATCATGTCACAGCGTACAATACCACCGAAAATATTCACCAATACCGCTTTAACATTGTCATCGGAAAGAATGATCTTAAACGCTTCAGCCACACGCTCTTTTGTTGCGCCACCACCAACGTCTAAGAAGTTTGCAGGTTTGCCGCCGTGTAAGTTAACAATATCCATGGTTCCCATCGCTAGGCCAGCACCATTAACCATGCATCCCACGTTGCCATCGAGAGCGACGTAGTTCAATTCCCACTGCGCTGCATGAGCTTCACGGGCATCTTCTTGGCTAGCATCGTGCATTTCACGCAGTTTAGGCTGACGGTATAAGGCATTTGAATCGATATTGATTTTACCATCGAGGCACAATAAATTACCTTCACCGGTAATCACTAACGGGTTTATCTCTAGTAGAGCAAGATCATACTGCGTAAACATCTCGCTTAAGCCCATGAATATTTTTACAAACTGCTTAATTTGGTCACCTTGCAGACCAAGCTTAAATGCCAATTCACGACCTTGATAAGCTTGCGCACCGACTAATGGATCGATCGCCGCTTTATGGATAAGCTCAGGGGTTTCTTCTGCAACTTTCTCGATTTCTACTCCGCCTTCTGTTGAAGCCATAAACACGATTTTACGTGTCGCGCGGTCAACAACCGCGCCTAAGTAAAGCTCATTGGCGATACTTGATGCTTCTTCAACTAGGATTTTAGACACGGGCTGGCCATTCGCGTCCGTTTGATAAGTTACTAGGTTTTTACCAAGCCACTTTTGAGCAAAGGCTTTCACTGCATCTTTACTTTCATGCAGTTCGACTCCACCTGCTTTACCACGCCCACCGGCGTGAACCTGACACTTGACGACTTTCTTTACTGTACTAATCCGTCCTGCAGCTTCAAAGGCTTCTTGTGGGGTATCACAGGCATAACCTTCAGGGACTGGCAAACCGAATTCGGCAAATAGCTGTTTTGCTTGGTATTCATGCAAATTCATTGTGTTATTCCATTTATGTATTTTTATTCCATAGAGCCCAATACATGGTTGGACTTTACGTCTGTAGGGGTACTCTGAGTGAGTAGCCAAATGGCTTTAAACAAGGCCGGGCGTTGAGCTAGCCCGGCTTTTTACGAGTTAATGATGAGGACGAAGCCCTCACCGACTAACATTACACGTCTAGAAGCAGACGTGCAGGATCTTCAAGTAGCTCTTTGATTGTCACTAAGAAGCCAACAGATTCACGACCATCAATTAAACGGTGATCGTAAGACAGTGCGAGATACATCATTGGTAAGATTTCAACCTTACCATCAACCGCCATTGGGCGATCTTGGATCTTATGCATTCCCAAAATTGCCGCTTGTGGTGGGTTAATGATCGGCGTTGACATTAATGACCCAAATACACCGCCGTTAGTGATGGTAAAATTACCACCAGTAAGCTCTTCTACCGTTAACTTACCGTCACGACCTTTCAGCGCCAGTTCTTTAATGCCCTTTTCAATTTCCGCCAGACTGAGCATATCGCAGTCTTTCAGAACTGGCGTAACTAAACCACGAGGGGTTGACACTGCCATACTGATGTCAAAATAATTATGATAAACAATGTCTTGACCATCAATCGATGCATTGACTTCAGGATAGCGTTTTAAGGCTTCAGTTACCGCTTTAACGTAGAAAGACATAAAACCAAGACGAATGCCGTGTTTTTTCTCAAACAGATCTTGATACTGTTTACGCAGTTCCATAATCGGCTTCATGTTGACTTCATTGAACGTCGTCAGCATCGCGGTACTGTTTTTCGCTTCTAACAGACGCTCAGCAACGCGTTTGCGTAAACGAGTCATTGGTACACGCTTTTCACTGCGAGCGGCCACTGGTAGTGGCGCACTTACTGGTTGTGCTGTTGGAGCTGCCGCTTGGTTTTTCGCTAAGTAGGCGTCGACATCTTCACGTGTAATGCGACCACCCACACCTGAACCTTTGACTTGATCGGGCTCTACATTATGCTCCGCCAGCAAACGGCGTACCGCTGGGCTTAACGCATCATTAGACTCTTCACTGAGTACGGCTTTATGGCGTTTATCCGGAGACGGTTCGGTCGAAGCGGTCGAGTCTGCTGTTGGTTCACCAGCAACGGCACCTGGTTTAATCCGCGCCAGTAGCTGCTTAGACAGCACGGTGGCACCCTCTAACTCTAAAATCGACTCAAGTATCCCCGCTTCAGGAGCGGGTACTTCCAACACTACTTTGTCGGTTTCAATTTCAACCAGCACTTCATCACGAGCGACAGCATCACCTGGCTGTTTATGCCATGTCGCTACGGTGGCGTCTGCTACTGATTCAGGTAGATCTGGAACCAGAATTTCAACTGTCATATCGGTCTTTTCCTTTTACTTCTTGTTCTTAGGCTAGGGTCAAAGCGTCTTCAATTAACGCTTTCTGCTGTTTCAAGTGTACCGACATATAGCCCACCGCCGGTGATGCTGATGCTGGTCGACCCGCATATTTCAAATCCGCCCCTGCAGGAATAGCGGCGCGGAAATTGTGTTGGCTACTGTACCAAGCGCCTTGGTTTTGTGGCTCTTCTTGACACCAGACATAATCAACGACATTGGTATAAGGTGCGATTGCCGCTTGTACTTCTTCAATCGGGAACGGATACAGTTGCTCGATACGAACAATAGCCACATCATCTTGCTGATTATTTCTGCGTTGCTCGAGCAAATCGTAATAGACCTTGCCAGAGCAGAAAACAACTCGCTTAACTTTTGCTGCATCCAACGGATCAATCTCACCAATCGCTGGTAAAAACGAACCGTTAGCCAACTCTTCCATACTTGAGGTACAAAGTGGATGACGTAGCAAAGATTTCGGTGACATGACAATCAATGGACGGCGCATTTTACGTACCACTTGACGACGTAGCATGTGATAAACCTGAGCTGGCGTTGAAGGAATCACCACCTGCATGTTTTGCTCCGCGCAAAGCTGTAAGTATCGCTCTAAACGCGCAGAAGAGTGCTCCGGTCCTTGACCTTCATAGCCGTGAGGTAACAACATGGTCAAGCCACACAATCGGCCCCACTTTTGTTCGCCTGAAGAGATAAACTGGTCAACGACAACTTGTGCACCATTAGCAAAGTCACCAAACTGCGCTTCCCAAATGGTTAAACCGCCAGGCTCCGCTGTTGCATAGCCATACTCAAAAGCCAATACTGCTTCTTCTGATAACACAGAATCGATGACTTCAAATGGACCTTGTTTGGTATGAATGTTCGCCAAAGGAACATAAGTACTGGCATCGGCTTGATTATGTAAAACCGAGTGACGATGGAAGAATGTTCCACGACCAGAATCCTGACCAGAAATGCGAATACGTTTGCCATCGTCAACCAATGTTGCATAGGCAAGAGTTTCAGCCATTCCCCAATCGAGCATTTTTTCACCAGAAACCATACTCATTCGATCATGGTATATTTTCTCAACTCGACTTTGCAGCTTATGACTGTCTGGATACTGGCAAATTTTTTCTCCCAACTCTTTTAGGCGAGCAAGAGGGAATTGATTGTCCCAATTTTCATTCCATTCACGATTAATATAGGGAGACCAGTCCACAGAATGCATGGTCATTGGTCGCCACTCTTTAACCACCACTTCACCATGATCCAGCGCATCACGGTACTCATTCACTAATTGAGTCGCGGTTTCTAAATCACACTCGTTGCGCTCAGTTAGAATGTCCGCATAAATTTTACGTGGCGTCGGATGCTTCTTAATTTTCTGATACATCAACGGCTGAGTCGCATTAGGCTCATCCGCTTCGTTATGGCCATGACGACGATAACAAACCAATTCAATCACTACATCACGCTTAAACTCATTACGGTAATCGAGCGCCATACGTGTAACAAAAGCAACCGCCTCTGGGTCATCCGAGTTAACATGAAGAATCGGAGCCTGAACCATCTTTGCAATATCAGTGCAGTACATGGTTGAGCGCGTATCGCGAGGATTGGAGGTGGTAAAACCGACTTGGTTATTGATAACAATTCGAACCGTTCCACCGACACAGTAGCCGCGAGCGAGAGACATGTTAAACGTCTCGGCAACGACACCTTGTCCAGCAATCGCTGAATCACCATGGATAGTAATTGGTAACACTCGACTCCCCTCAGAATCGCCTAGACGATCTTGACGAGCACGAACCGAACCAATCACCACCGGATTAACAATTTCTAGATGCGAAGGGTTAAATGCCAACGCTAGATGAACATCACCGCCAGGGGTTGCGAAGTCTGCGGAGAAACCTTGGTGATACTTAACATCACCGGTGCCCCACGTTTCATCATGCTTACCAGCAAACTCGTCAAACAGATCCTGCGGCTTTTTACCCAATACGTTAACCAACATATTCAGGCGTCCGCGGTGAGCCATACCGATTACCACTTCACGCATACCATGAGTACCCGCATGACGAATTAACTCTTTCATCATCGGAATTAACGCATCGCCACCTTCCAGTGAGAAACGTTTTGCGCCGGGGAATTTAGCGCCAAGATAACGCTCCAAACCTTCTGCAGCCGTTAATTCATCTAAGAACGTACGCTTTTCTTCTAAAGTGAAAGTCGGCTGACCTAATACAGGCTCTAGACGTTGTTGAATCCATCGTTTTTGCTCAGTATCAATGATGTGCATGTATTCCGCACCCACTGAGCCACAGTAGATTTTATTTAACGATTGGTAGATATCTTTCAACTTCATGGTATCCGCGCCAACGGCAAAAGAGCCGACGTTGAACGTTTCTTCCATGTCATCTTCAGTTAAGTTATGGAATGAGGGATCGAGTTCCGCCACTGGTGGGCGTTTCCATAAACCAAGAGGATCTAATTGGGCAGCTTCATGACCGCGGAAACGGTAAGCGTTAATAAGCTGTAGAACTTTTACTTGTTTTGCATCGACTTCAGGATCACTAACTTGGACATTGTAATGCTTTGTCTCTTGGGCAAGCCGACGGAAGTAGTCACGGACACGCGAGTGTGGTTGTTCAACCACATGATCAGGCTGCATAGGCAGACCATCAAAAACACGTTTCCACTCCTCACTCACCAAATCGGGATCACTTAGATACAGTTCGTAGAGATCTTCTACATAAGTTGCATTGGCGCCAGCCAAGTGTGAAGACTCGAGCCATGCCTTCATCACGCCGTTGTGCATTATTTTCCCTTAACCAGTAGTTTTCACGTTTGCTGCGGTCTATGCCGAGCTATAAAGGCAGGCCCGAAGGCCTGCAATTTTTCATCTAAACCGAGCGGTTGACCAACATCGACTTGATATGGCCAATTGCTTTTGTCGGGTTTAATCCCTTAGGACAAACACTTACACAATTCATGATGCCATGGCAACGAAAAACGCTAAATGCATCATCAAGATTTGACAAGCGCTCATCTGTTGCCGTATCGCGGCTATCAATTAGCCAACGATAAGCCGCCAACAATCCCGCCGGACCGATAAATTTATCCGGATTCCACCAAAAAGAGGGGCAAGACGTTGTACAACATGCACACATAATACATTCATACAATCCATCCAAATGTGCGCGATCTTCCGGTAACTGGAGATGCTCACGAGAAGGAGGAATTTCACCATCAGAAATCAAAAATGGTTTCACTTTGGCGTAGTTATCGTAGAACTGTGTCATGTCGACGATTAAATCACGCACCACCGGCAAGCCCGGTAATGGGCGAATAACTATTTTACTGCCTTTCAAAGCGGAAAGCGGGGTAATACAGGCTAAACCGTTTTTACCATTCATGTTCAAGCCATCAGAACCACACACACCTTCACGGCAAGAACGACGAAAAGCAATCGATGGGTCCTGTTCTTTCAGTAAGATCAGTGCATCGAGCACCATCATGTCTGAACCTTCTGCGACGTCGAGCACATACTCTTTCATGTATGGCTTACTATCAACATCAGGATTGTAACGATACAAAGAGAAGTTAAGTTTCATAATTGAGTCCTCCCTTAGTATGTACGTGCTTTAGGTGGAAAAGCATCACGATGAATCGGCGTCATATTGACATCACGCTTATTCATTTGTTCGGTTTCTGGATCGTAAATCGAGTGGCACAACCAATTCGCATCATCACGTTCTGGATAATCAAAACGAGCATGCGCACCTCGGCTTTCCGTACGATAATTGGCTGCGACTGCGGTAGAAAACGCCGTTTCCATTAAGTTATCTAACTCTAAGCATTCGATACGCTGAGTATTAAATTCTTTTGATTTATCGGCCAAGTGTCCGTTTTTCAGACGTTCACGGATCACTTTTAACTCTTCAAGTCCGGTTGCCATCGCATCACCTTCACGGAATACCGAGAAGTTGTTTTGCATACAACGTTGCAGATCTTTACGAATTTGTACTGGGTCTTCGCCACCGGTACTGTTTTCCCAACGCATGGTTCGCGCTAATGACGCTTCAATATCTGACTCGGTTGCTGGGCGAGCTTCACTTTGTGCGGCTAGCGTTTCACCAAGGTGTAATCCTGTCGCGCGGCCAAAGACCACTAAATCTAATAATGAATTACCACCAAGACGATTTGCGCCATGTACTGAAACCGAAGCAATTTCGCCACAAGCGAACAGACCTTGCACTTCAATATCTTTGCCGTTTCTATCTTGTTTGATGGCTTGACCAGAGACCTGAGTCGGCACTCCACCCATCATATAATGACAAGTAGGAATAACAGGAATCGGCTCTTTAACTGGGTCAACATGGGCAAAAGTCCGAGACAGTTCGCAAATACCTGGTAGACGGGATTCAAGAACATCTCGACCTAAATGGTCTAGTTTCAGCTTAATGTGTGGACCCCATGGGCCATCACAACCACGGCCTTCACGGATTTCAATCATCATTGAACGAGCAACCACGTCACGGCCAGCTAAGTCTTTCGCATTAGGCGCATAGCGCTCCATGAAACGTTCACCATCTTTATTTAATAGATAGCCACCTTCTCCACGACACCCTTCTGTTACTAACACACCAGCGCCAGCAATCCCTGTTGGGTGGAATTGCCACATTTCCATATCTTGCATGGGTACACCAGCGCGTAAGGCCATGCCTACCCCGTCACCAGTATTGATGTGCGCATTGGTCGTTGACGCATAAATTCGCCCAGCGCCGCCAGTAGCCAGTACCGTCGCTTTCGATTTAAAGTAGCAAATTTCACCGCTTTCCATACACAACGCTGTACAACCTAACACCGCACCATCTTGGTTCTTCACTAGGTCCAGAGCATACCACTCGGAGAAAATCGTCGTTTTATACTTAATGTTCTGCTGATATAGGGTATGTAATAACGCATGACCCGTACGGTCGGCGGCAGCGGCGGTACGCGCGGCTTGCTCACCACCAAACTCTTTCGATTGACCACCAAATGGGCGTTGATAAATCGAACCATCTTCAAAACGAGAAAATGGCAACCCCATACGCTCAAGCTCAATCACCGATTGAGGGCCATTTTTACACATATACTCAATCGCATTCTGATCACCAATGTAATCTGAACCTTTGACGGTATCGTACATGTGCCACTGCCAATCGTCTTTGTGCGAGTTACCCAAAGCAACAGTAATACCACCCTGAGCAGAAACCGTGTGTGAACGAGTTGGGAACACTTTAGACAACAAGGCGCAGGTTAGGCCTTGTTCAGAAATTTGAAGTGCAGCACGCATGCCTGCACCACCAGCACCGATAACCACGGCATCGAATTCACGAACAGGAATAGTCACTTACACACCCCACAGTACAAATAGGCCAGAGAAAAAGTATCCAAATAACACGGCAATAACGACCAATTGCAAAACACTACGTAACTTTGAGCACTTTACGTAATCGGTCAACACTTGCCAGAGCCCTATCCAACCATGAATCAGAATGCAAACTAAGGTCAACATGGTGAACACTTTAGTGAAAGTGCTAGAGAAAAATTGGGTCCATGTTAAATAGGTAATATCAGTGAAAGCACAAAACAACACTACGTAAAGGGTATAAAGAGTCATAATAATTGCAGTAGCACGGATTAAGAGATAATCGTGTACCCCATTACGACCAAATGAAGAAACATGCTTTACCATACTAATACCCCCGCTAGCACTGATAACACTAACGTGATTACCAATGATATCTTGGCACTCAATGCGCCACTTTCTAACTCTTCAAAATACCCCATATCCATAAGAAGATGACGTATACCACCGACAATATGATAGGCCAACGCCGTTAAGATGCCCCAAAGAACAAACTTGACGAAGAAGCCATTAACGATATGACTTGCCTCCATAAATCCCATTGGTGATGACAAAGAGAGGGACAGTAACCATAACAATATACCGACCGCCACAAACGTTATGATCCCAGCGATACGGTGCAGGATAGAAACGATGGCGGTGATCGGAAAGCGTATAGTCTGCAGATCTAGATTAACCGGTCTTGACTTTCTTTCTTTCACGGGCTTGCTCACTCAGCTCTAATTGAAGCATTTATAGTTATCGATGAAATTTGGCAACAAACCGACAAAACTTAACATTTAATTAACATATAAGCCGAGATAAGCCCACCTTAAGTGTAAAATAAATGTTAACAACAAGGTTGAGTGTTTTTACCTTGAATTGTTTTGAGCTTTGAATTTATAAGGTTTTTACCAAAATTTGCTACGCCTTTATAC
>NZ_WXWK01000049.1:0-97015 GCF_009904835.1 Vibrio sp. V33_P6A3T137
TAATGCCAGTCAGTTAAGCTGACTGGCTTTCTTTTTATTGGGGTATTTCTTTGCCTTTGGTTTTATTGCTCTCGGATATATCCGCTCTTCTCGTTTAATGGGCAAGACATGGTGTATCGCCTCTTCCTGCAAGTGAGTAATGCGCTTAGGGATTGTTCCCGCCGACTCCAACCAGAACCCCAAAATTACGTGAATAATAGAGTGAGCACACGTTGTGAAGCTCAGTTGGTTGGGGTAGATGCCAGGCACAGCTTTAGCCATGTTAACCATCTGATATCTAATAATGTTATAGCTAAGCAATAAGCCCCATAGTTCTTGTTTTACCATCTCTGGCTTCTTACTTCTCAGTGTGAACTCGTTGTTCAGAAGTGAAGACTTCATTTCCCGATATCCCACTTCGATTTCCCATCTATGACTGTAAAGCTCTGCTATTTCCGCTGGCGGATAACGACGATGATCAGTCATCGAGGTCAAGATACTCACTTCTTTCCCTTTGATAGTTTTCTTTATCAGGCGAACTTCGATGGTTTCAGGTAGTGACGGGGACTTCTTTCTCGCTTGAGGTGTTGTCTTGATTTCGACAATCCGATCATTGCGACCCAGCTTTCTGACTTCGGTAAATTGAGTATTCTTGCGCATTGGCATTAGCCAATGCCTTTCAGTACCTGTATTTGCCCAGCGATGAAGAAGACTAAGAGAGTAAAACCCTCTGTCGAACATTGTGAGACTGTAGTCTGGTGTTGTTTCAATCAACTGTTCCGCCAATATCATCTCATTGGTTTTGTAACTCGCGAAAGCACTGGCGACCAGCATGTGACTGGTCAACTCCATCTGGCAAACCATACGCACCTGAGGAAAGCTACCTTCACCATTCTGATTTGATGCAGATTGAAACGCATCACGGTTTTCCTTGGTGTCTGGCGTTCGCCATACCACACCATCGACAGCGAGGAGTTTTAATCCACACCAAGTCGGATGGTCAGCTGTTTTATTCCATAAGCTCTGGCTTTGATGGAATACTTCTTTCATTGCATCAGCCCCGAGCCGTTGTCTCGCTTGAACGATAGCGCTAGGGGCAACCAGACTTCGTTTCCCGGGCAACATTAATTGTGCTTTGGAGACAATTGACCACAAAGGCTCTTGTCGGTAAAGCGACATAGCAACGACCGCCCAAACGGCCATGTCGAGAGGGATACGACGTTTACGAATAGTGGCCACACCGGAAGCTTCTAAGCATTGGTTGATGAAATCAGGACAAAGAATGTCACTGAGTTTTCCAAGTTGTTCAGTATTGGGGGCGTAACGCTTGGCGAGTGTTAGGGCTGTAGTTAATTGCAAAATAAAAGGCTCAAAGTTTTAGGAACTTAGAGCCTTTATAAGCCATCTGTAGGATCGTTCAACCGATCATTTATCTCTTAACTGATCGGCATTAGCCTAAATTGAGCGCTCTTTTTTATGGTCAAACCTGATATTGCTCTAGAGCACCATCGCCGCTAACCAACCGAAGGCAATGAGGGGCAGGTTATAGTGAATAAAGGTCGGTACGACCGTTTCCCAAATATGCTCGTGTTGGCCATCGGCATTCAAACCAGAGGTTGGACCTAAAGTTGAATCAGAGGCTGGAGAGCCGGCATCACCTAGCGCAGCAGCGGTACCAACTAAAGCGATAGTCGCCATGGGGGAAAAACCAAAAGCCAAGCAGAGTGGTACATAAATCGTCGCAATAATCGGAATAGTAGAGAAAGACGATCCTATCCCCATGGTGACAAGGAGACCGACGACCAACATCAATAGAGCTGCGAGTGGTTTATTATCGCCAATGCTGGTTGAAAGAGCGCTAACCAGTGACTCAACACCACCAGTGGCTTTCATCACGGCAGCAAAGCCTGCAGCAGAGATCATGATAAAACCAATCATCGCCATCATGTGCACTCCTTTGGTAAACACATCATGGGTTTCTTTCCAAGCAATCACCCCGCCAAAGGTAAAAATCATAAAGCCAGCTAAAGCACCGATGATCATTGACCCAGTAGCGAGTTGCACCGCCAATGCCGCCACAATACCCAGTGTTGCGGTAAGTAAGTGCTTACGATTGATATGACTGTTTTCTTGGTGCTGAATGGTGGTCAGTTCGGTTGCTTGGTATTCACGTGGTTTACGGTAAGTAAAAAAGACCGCAATCAACAAACCGACCAGCATACCAAGGCCGGGGAGTAGCATTGCCATGGGTACTTGACTGGCGGTAACGTTTTGTAGGCCATTATCATGCAGGTTTTTGAGTAAGATATTATTGAGGAAAATCCCCCCAAAACCGACCGGCAGGATCATGTATGGGGTAATTAAACCAAAAGTCAGCACACAGGCTATCATTCGGCGGTCGATCTTGAGACGAGCAAATACCGCCAATAAGGGCGGGATCAGGATCGGAATAAAAGCGATATGCACCGGGATCACGTTTTGCGACGACATCGCCATCAGCAGTAAAGCCACGAGCACGGCATACTTTAATCCCGTTGTCGCTGCATGAGTTTGTTTACCATGGAGACGTTTAATCACGCTTTGAGCAAGGACATCAGTAATACCGGAGCGAGAAATTGCCACCGCGAAAGTGCCTAACATGGCATAGCTCAGAGCAATCGTCGCGCCGCCACCTAAACCACTTTCAAACGCAGCGACAGACTCATTTAAACTCATACCAGCAACAAGGCCACCGACCATCGCACTGAACGTGAGGGCGACGACCACATTAATGCGCATCAATGCTAAAATCAGCATGACGCACACAGATATAACAACAGGGTTCATAAATATCTCAATTAGTCAGTTGTGTTTGTTTGGGGAGCTAACGGCCAGCCACCCAGTGCTTTCCATTTATTAATAATTCCGCAAAATAGTGCTGCGGTTTGTTGAGTATCGTAAAGTGCGGAATGCGCTTCACGATTATCAAATTCCATCCCTGCGGCTTTGCAAGCCTTAGCTAACACCGTTTGTCCATAAGCTAACCCACTGAGTGCGGCAGTATCGAAAGTCGCGAAGGGGTGAAAAGGGACTCGTTTTAATTTACAACGTTCATTGGCTGCCATGACAAAACCGTGATCAAATGATGCGTTATGGGCAACGATGATCGCTCGGCTACAGTCTGCCGCCTTTTGTTCTTTACGCACCTGTTTATAAATTTCTTTTAGCGCATATTCTTCGGTGACTGCGCCTCGCAATGCACTGAAGGGATCATGAATTCCATTAAATTCTAAAGCGGCTTTTTCAATATTTGCCCCTTCAAATGGCTCAATATGAAAATGAAGGGTTGAAGCAGGATGCAAATCTCCTTGTTCATCCATGCATAAGGTAATGGCGCAGATCTCAAGTAAGGCATCCGTTTGTGGATTAAATCCAGCGGTTTCAACATCAATAACTACTGGGAAATAGCCTCTAAAGCGTTTATTTAACGCAAATGCTTCATTAATAACAGTCATGTGAGCCTAAATTAAGTGACAAGAACAACATTATTACAGATTATCTGCTTGAGAAAAACCAAATCCCAGCAATAAAATCATCAAAAGCTTGTTGTTGTGGCGAGTTTTTTGCATGTTTTACGGACCCTTCACGCAGATTGCGTTATTTGCCTTCGTTGCGGCAAGTTATCGCCTTAGTGCTTATTATTGTGGTAAGAGACAGATTATGAATAAATGGCTAATGACAGGTCTTTATGTAGCAGGTTGTCTTGGCACTGTGAATGCATTCGCTTCTGGTAAGCAATACGTTGCCTCGCCACAGCAGTCTACTTGGCAAATGGTGGTCAATACACCATTAGAGTGCCAGTTAGTGCATCCCATTCCTAATTATGGCGATGCTGTTTTTACTTCTCATGCCAGCAAACAGATTAATCTTGATTTTGAACTAAAAATGCGCAGACCGATGGGTGAGACTCGTAACGTAAGTTTAGTCTCTATGCCACCGAGGTGGCGTCCGGGCGAGCGTGCTGATCGCATCTCTAATATCCAGTTTTTTAAACAATTTGATGGTTATATTGGTGGTCAAACGGCTTGGGCACTCTTGAGTGAATTAGAACAAGGCCGTTATCCGACCTTTAGTTATCAAGATTGGCAAAGCCGTGACCAGCGTATTGAAGTGATGCTCTCATCGGTACTGTTTCAGCCTCAGTACAACGTGTTTAGTGATTGTGTTGCTAATCTCTTACCATACAGCTTTGAAGATATTGCGTTCACTATTTTGCATTATGATCGAGGAAATAGCGTCGAGCTTAATAAAGCATCGCAGAAGCGATTAGCACAAATTGCTGATTACATTCGATATAATCAAGATATTGATTTGGTGTTGGTCGCGACTTATACCGATACCAGTGAAGGTCGCAATGAAAGTCAAAGTTTATCAGAGCGTCGAGCAGAATCGTTACAGCGTTATTTCCGTACTTTAGGACTGCCAGAGGATCGTATTCAAGTCCAAGGTTATGGGCAACGTCGTCCTATCGCTGATAATGCATCGCCGATTGGACGGGATAAAAACCGTCGAGTGGTGATTTCGTTAGGGCGAACTCAGGTTTGATGGAGCACTGATAAAAACGCACTGGCTGTCGTATCTCATCTCCTCAGAGACAACAAAACCGCTCACTAGAGCGGTTTTGTATATCGGCATTAAACGTTAAGCTGATTAGCCTTCAAGCCCAGCACTGGCTTGTTTGTTTTGAATCAGTTCAACCATATAACCATCGGGATCTTTAATAAACGCGATATGTGTACTGCCACCTTTAACAGGACCGGGTTCACGAGTCACATTACCGCCTGCTGCTTTGATGGTGTCACAGGTGGTGTAGATATCATCGACACCAATCGCAATGTGTCCATAAGCGTTGCCCATCTCGTAGTCAGCGACTCCCCAGTTATAGGTGAGCTCGATGACGGCACCTTCAGATTCATCGCCATAACCTAAAAAGGCAAGGGTATATTTGTACTCGGTGTTTTCATTTTTACGCAGTAGTTTCATACCCATGACTTGGGTATAAAATTCGATTGAACGATCTAAATCTCCAACACGTAGCATAGTGTGAAGAATACGACTATTTGACATAATGACTCCTAGCTTTCTGGGTAGACTTTCTCTTTGTATTCACACAAGTCTTCAATAATGCAACTCCGGCAACGGGGTTTGCGTGCGATACAAGTATAACGACCATGAAGGATTAACCAATGGTGAACATCGACTTTGAATGCTTTGGGGACGACTTTAAGCAGTTTTTGCTCGACTTCATCGACATTCTTACCGATAGCAAACTTAGTCCGATTTGAGACGCGGAAAATATGCGTGTCAACGGCAATCGTTGGCCAACCAAAGGCGGTATTAAGAACCACGTTGGCGGTCTTTCGACCCACGCCGGGCAGTGATTCTAAAGCGGCTCGATCTTCTGGAATTTCGCCGCCGTACTGATCAAGCAGTATTCGGCAGGTCTTAATCACATTCTCGGCTTTAGAATTGAATAGTCCAATGGTTTTTATGTATTGCTTCACGCCATCGACACCTAAATCCCATATGGCTTGTGGGGTGTTGGCGACGGCGTAGAGTTTATCCGTGGCTTTATTGACACTCACATCGGTAGCTTGAGCCGATAGTAAAACGGCAATCAGCAGCTCAAATGGCGTATTCCAGTTGAGTTCAGTTTGTGGGTTAGGGTTGTTGGCTCTCAAGCGCTCAAGGATTGCTAACCGCTTTGCGTTATTCATAATCAAATACCCAGTCAATCGAGTTATACATTGGTGACGCGCGCGCGCTCAATGGCCTGCTTTTCAGGCTTAGGTTGACGCAGAGCAATCTGCTTATCAATCACGTTTTTGGCGGCAATCAGAAAACCGACACCAATGAAAGCGCCTGGTGGTAGTAGTGCGAGTAAGAAACTATTGTCTAAATGCAGAAGATCGATACGCAGTATTGATGCCCAATCACCCAGTAGCAAATCAGCACCGTCGAATAAAGTACCATTACCCAGAATTTCTCGTAGAGCGCCTAAGACGACCAGAACGGCAGTCATGCCTAATCCCATCCAGAAGCCATCTTGAGCGGCAGGAAGCACTTGATTTTTTGAGGCGAATGCTTCGGCGCGACCAATAATGATGCAATTGGTGACAATCAAGGGAATAAAGATGCCTAAAGAGAGGTAAAGTCCGTAAGCATAGGCTTTCATTAGTAACTGCACGCAAGTCACTAAAGCGGCAATGATCATGACAAAAATCGGGATCCGTACTTCTTTGGGAACATAATCGCGCACTAAAGAGACGGTCACATTCGAACCGACCAATACCAATAAGGTCGCTAGACCTAAACCAAGCGCGTTAGTGACGGTGGACGAGACGGCTAATAGCGGACACAGACCTAGTAACTGCACTAAAGCTGGGTTGTTATCCCATAAGCCATTTTTGATCAGTGTTTTATGGTCACTCATCTATTGTCCTCCACAGTTCAAGGGTTGATTAACGATCTGTTCGCGATGTAAATTCACGTACTCGACCGTTTGTTTAACTGCTTTTACGACCGCTCTCGGCGTAATGGTCGCTCCGGTAAATTGATCAAATTGCCCACCATCTTTGCGTACTTGCCACTGTTTTTGATTGTCATCACTGACTTGACGGCCAGTAAAACTGAGTATCCAATCGCTGATCCGTAAATCAATTTTATCGCCAAGACCGGGGGTTTCTTGATGAGATAAAACACGTGTGCCGAGTATATTTCCTTGTTGATCAATACCAACAATGATTTTGATCGCTCCGCTATAGCCATCAGGTGCAATCGCCTCAATAGCCAATGCGGTGTGCTCTCCATTCAGAGTGGCCAGATAAACAGGCATGGCTTTTGAGCTACCGAGTAAGGGATCGCTTACTAGTGTGCATGCGGCTGACAGTTGATTATCATGCCATTCAGGTGGGATCACCTGATTTAACACTGATAATAATTGTGCAGTTTCTTGAGCTTTGATTTGGCTGGCGGTCAAATATTGGGTTAACGCGACGACACCAGTGGAAGCGCAAGCAAAGATAGCCAAAATTAACCCATTTTTACGGATGGCAGTAAACATAATGCTCCTTAATGCCCGTAAGTACGAGGTTTGGTGTAATAGTCGATTAAGGGGACACACATGTTGGCGAGTAATACCGCAAAGGCGACACCGTCAGGAAAGCCTCCCCAACTACGAATCATCACCACTAAACTCCCAATAAACAGGCCATAGATAATCCGGCCTTTATTGGTAGTTGAAGCGGTAACGGGATCGGTAGCAATAAAAAATGCCCCAAGCATCGTCGCCCCAGAAAGTAAATGAATAATCGGCGAAGCGGTCGTGCCCGGAGCCAGCAGCATCAACAGTAAACTAGAGACAATCACCCCAGAGAGAAAAGCGACCGGTATATGCCAATTAATCACCCGTAGCTTAATCAGTAATAAGCCGCCTGCTAGATAAGCGAGATTCACCCAATCCCAACCAATCCCCGCTAAACCACTGAATGGGGGTAAGGAAAGCGCTTGTGATAGTGTATTTCCAGCATGCAACGCCGTTTTTAAAGCATCCAATGGGGTCGCCATGGTCATGCCATCAATCCCTGTGCGGATCTGCTGTAGCGATAACCCATCTTGATTAAAGCCAGTAAAAATCAGTGATAAAGAATCAACAAACGACACGGATTCTGGGGCTAATTGATGTGGTGCCAACCAACTGGTCATTTGTACTGGAAATGAGATTAACAGGACAACATAAGCCACCATCGCTGGGTTAAATGGATTTTGACCGAGTCCGCCATACAAATGTTTACCGACCACAATGGCAAAAACTAAACCGATGATCACTATCCACCAAGGTGAGAGTGGGGGAATAGCAATAGCAAGCAACCAAGCGGTGACAAGGGCACTATAATCTCGTAAAGCTAAACGTGGTGAGCGTTTGCGCAGTAACATCACTATGGCTTCTAAACCTAAGGCAACGGTTATCGCCAGTATCAATTGGATTAATGTTCCCCAACCAAAAAAATAGCTTTGTGCAACCAATCCGGGCAGGGCACAAATCGCGACCCATTTCATCAACTCAGCGGTGCTGCGCTTGCTATGCGCGTGTGGCGAACTAGCAATAAAAAAGGCCACTATTTTTTCTCCTCAGCGTTATTGGCTTGGTGATTGGTTTGCAGGGCGGCTTTGCGTGCTTTAGCACGAGCAATAGCTGCGGCGACAGCGTCTTTTTTGTCATCATTGGGCGCAGAGGCTGTCGGTTTAGGTGCTGGGCTGGTTGCTGGAGACGAGTCATCAGTAGAAGCCTCTTGCTGGGCGGCTTTACGCGCTTTAGCACGAGCAATGGCTGCGGCGACGGCGTCTTTTTTATCATTGTTAGATGCTGCGACGGTAGGCTCCGGCGCTGGACTGGTTGCTGGAGACGAGTCATCAGTAGAAGCCTCTTGCTGGGCGGCTTTACGCGCTTTAGCACGAGCAATGGCTGCGGCAACGGCGTCTTTTTTGTCATCATTGGACGCAGAGGCTATCGATTTAGGCGCTGGGCTGGTTGCTGGAGACGAGTCATCAGTAGAAGCCTCTTGCTGGGCGGATTTACGCGCTTTAGCGCGAGCAATGGCTGCGGCGACAGCGTCTTTTTTATCATTGTTAGGCGCAGCAGCTGTAGGCTCAGGCACTGTACTCGTAGCTGAAGAGATTTCTTCGACTGGCGACTCTACGGATTGTCTCGCTTCAGCTTGTTTGGCTTTCGCGCGGGCAATGGCAGCAGCAACCGCTGGTTTCACTGCTTTCTCATTACTATCCTCTTGCTGCTTTTGCGCTTTGACTCTCGCAATAGCGGCGGCGATCGCATCATCACTGCCACTATTTTGCATCTCTTTGCGGCGATCTTCGGCAGCTTGTTTAAAGCGCTGTTCTCGTTCGGCTTTATCACGCTCCATGCGGGCTTTTTTCTCTTCAAAGCGCTGTTTCGCACGCTCAGCCGCTTCGGCTTCACGTTTGCGGGTGCGAATTTCCGCTTTCGCTTGACGATAATATTGCACCAAAGGAATTTCACTTGGGCAAACATAAGCGCAAGCGCCACACTCAATGCAATCTTTTAGATTCAGCTCTTCGCATTTATCATATTCTTCAGCTTTGGCGTGCCATTGTAACTGCTGCGGGAGTAGCGACGCGGGGCAGGCGTCGGCACATAAACCACAGCGAATACAGGCCATTTCTGCTTGCGGTGCACTAATTTCTTTGCTGGTCGGCGCTAAGATGCAGTTGCTGGTTTTGGTAATTGGTACCTGAGCATGAGGTAGGGTAAAGCCCATCATCGGCCCGCCCATGATCAAACGCGGTAATTTTTTGTCGGCTTGGTAAGCAAACTTCTCTAGCAGATGCGCAACTGGCGTGCCGAGCAGCGTCCATACATTGGTTGGTTGTTTAAAGGTATTACCGGTTAAGGTGACCACACGTTGAATCAGGGGTTCGCCATCGATGACTGCACGTTTAATCGCATGTATTGAGCCGATATTTTGCATCATCAAACCAATATCCGCCGGAATGCCATTATTAGGCACCTCAAGGTTGGTCAAAATTTTGATCAACTGTTTTTCACCGCCAGAAGGATATTTAGTCGGGATCACTCGGATCAGCAAATCTTTTTCTTTTGCCGCTTGCTCTAATGCTTGGATGGCTTCTGGTTTGTTATCTTCAATGCCGATAATCGTCAGCTTAGGGCGCAATATATGCTCGACAATACTGATCCCTTGGATGATCTCGTCGGCATGGAAGCGCATCAGTGCATCATCGGCTGTAATGTAAGGCTCACATTCAGCCGCGTTAATGATCAATATTTCGGTACGTGATAGCCCAGTTTGAATTTTTTTTGCGGTTGGGAATCCCGCACCGCCCATTCCTGAAATGCCGGCGTTGCGGATGATTTCAATCAGTTGTTCGGCTGAATACTGAGTAAAATCGGTGATTGATTGGCGCTCTATCCACGATTCTTGACCATCTGGACGCAGCACAATGCACATTTCTGGCAATCCAGAAGGATGAGCGGTTGTACGTGGTTCTATTGCGATGATTTCTCCAGACGTCGGCGCATGCACTGGCAGCATAAATGTTGTTGTATATTTGGTGAGCGCTTGACCTTTGAGCACCCGCTGCCCGATCTCAACCAGCAGATCGCCCGCTTTACCTATGTGCTGCTTTATTGGCAGAACAAGTTCATGAGCAATGGGAGCATGAGCGATAGCGGTTTGTGTTGATTGCTGTTTATTTTCAGGTGGGTGAATGCCACCGGGGAAATCCCAAAGACGACCAGCTTGGATTTGTTCAATTAATGACAACATACCTATCCTTAATGCGCACTTTTTTGCGAATTAGACGCAGGTTCAACGATATTCACGACTGGGATAGCATTCATTTGCCATTTCCACGTTTCGGGAGTGGTCTCTAATGGGATCATCTCGATACAGTCAGTTGGGCAAGGGGCAACACACAAATCACAACCAGTACACTCGTCTTTTATTACGGTATGTAAGGCTTTGGTGCCTCCGACGATAGCATCGACAGGGCAAGCTTGGATGCACTTGGTACAGCCAATACACATATCTTCGTGAATAAAAGCAACGGTTTTGACCTTATTATCCAAATCATGGGCGGATTCTTGAACTTCAACACCCATTAAATCAGCTAACTTTTCAATCGTCGCTTGGCCACCTGGTGGGCATTTATTAATCGTATCACCATTGGCGATCGCTTCAGCATAAGGTCGACAGCCCGGATAGCCACATTGACCACATTGCGTTTGCGGTAAAATGGCATCGATTTGATCAACAATCGGATCGCCTTCGACTTTGAAGCGAACAGAAGCAAACCCCAAAATAGCCCCAAACACGGCAGCCAGTGCCGCCAGCGCAAGAATGGCGATCAGTAACGTACTCATTTATTTCACCAAACCGGTAAAGCCCATAAAGGCCAAAGACATTAAACCTGCGGTGATCATGGCAATGGAAGCACCTTTAAACGGAGCGGGAACATCGGCGACTTGAATGCGCTCACGCATCGCCGCAAAAAGAATTAGCACCAGAGAAAAGCCAACCGCTGCCCCAAAACCATAAATAATCGATTGGATAAAGTTATGATTTTCATTGATATTGAGCAGCGCTACGCCAAGCACTGCGCAGTTGGTGGTAATTAAGGGTAAGAAAATACCTAATAAACGGTATAAAGTGGGGCTGGTTTTATGAACGACCATCTCCGTAAACTGCACCACCACTGCAATCACCAAAATAAAACTCATGGTGCGCAAATACTCAATACCAAGTGGCGCGAGAATGTAACTTTCAACAAGATAGGCACATACAGAGGCAAGGGTTAGGACGAACGTCGTCGCTAACCCCATACCAATCGCAGTTTCGAGTTTTTTCGACACACCCATAAAAGGGCATAAGCCTAAGAATTTTACCAGTACAAAGTTGTTAACCAGAACAGTGCCGATTAACAGCAAAAAATAGTCGGTCATAGTGATCGTTGTCTTAAATTCCGAGCTGGGCATTATCCTGCTTTGCGCAGTCAATAACAACCGAGTAAAACAAAGGTTTTAGTATGTTGACTACAAAGTATACGTAATAATTGCGGTTAGAGAGTAAATCCTTTGATTGGCAACCTGATGCGAAGAGGAATTTGAAACATTAAGCTAAGATTGTGCTGAACTTTATTGATTGTGCTCGGTCATATTCGCCATAGGTTGTATCCCCTTCCTACCTACAACTCCAAGTGGTTTGGGTAGAGTTTGTCGATTTACGTTACTCAGGATTGTTGATTGGATTATTTACGTCGCCCTCGTTACCGATTATTAGCCTTACTGTTGATCAGTTGGGTGATGGTGCTGTGTCTGGCGAAAAATAGCGGCGTGTTAAGTTTTTGCCCTGAGTCGTCCTCGGTGCTTGCTGAGCTGGTGTTGGCCGACAACGATACCTTGAGTGAGTCATGCCATTTAACAGAAAAACTGCTGAGTCATCATTTACAACAATTAGTGGAGCTATTTAGCCCATTATTGTGGTTAACGGTTGCGATCATCGTCAGTCAACGGCTGATGAGTCGTTTACCTTTTACCATTTTTCGCGAACCGAGAGTTCCCAAGCGGCGACCCCATCTTCAACTGTGTGTTTTCCATGAATAAAACCAGCATGTATTGGCATTAAAGCTACAAACCTGTTGGTGTTTATTAATAAGGAAAAACCATGTTCCCTGTATTTAGAATCTTCTTAACACGTTTAGTGCGTGTCTGTTTGTTATTAAGCTTATTTAGCTCGTTCTTGGCGCAGGCTGAAGTCGTTGCTACCGATTGGTTGACCGATGCTTATCATCCACCTGTTGCGGTACGTTTGGTGTTAACTGGCCAAAGCGATCCGCAAAGCGGAGAGGCTGCTGGTTATCTGGAGGTAAAGTTAGATAAGGGATGGAAAACCTATTGGCGATCTCCCGGAGAAGGCGGTGTTGCCCCAGAAATTGATTGGTCTGCATCTGAAAATGTGAGTGACTTTCAGTGGCATTGGCCGTTTCCTAGCCGTTTTTCGCTGCTCGGTATTGAAACGATCGGTTATCAAGGTGATACGCTCTTTCCGATCACGCTTAAAATACAAGACTGGCAACAGCCAGTCCTGTTTAAGGCGCGCTTACGGCTCTCATCCTGTTCGACCGTTTGTGTGATCACTGACTATCCCGTTGAGCTGAGCTTTATTCCTGATCAGTTGATGCCTAGTAGTAATGAAGTGGCGCAATATGCACAGGCGATGAGTCGGGTACCGCAAAAAACGCAGCAATTATTGACATTAGGCGCTGTCTGGGATGAGGCTCAGCAACGTTTACAAATTACCGCACACAACCCACAAGGTTGGCAGCAGCCGGATCTCTTACTTGATGGTCAAAGTGATAAAGTCGCAGAAAGTAGCTTTACTCAACCACGAATTCAGGTTGATGGGCAAAACTTGACGGCGACATTTACTGTTTCTAGTTGGCTCGGTAAAGCGGATTTGAGTGGTGAATCCGTACAAGTTACTTTTGCTGATCAGTCGCTATTGGTTGAACAAACCGTGGCGATTGAATCTGATCTGATTCAATCCACAACCTCAGGTTGGGGACTGGTGCTGATGTTTGCTAGTGCGTTACTGGGTGGTTTGATTTTAAATGTCATGCCGTGTGTGTTACCGGTATTAGGCATGAAGTTAACGTCAGTGTTGACCTTGGATAAACCACAGCGTCGTAGTGTCCGCTTGCAGTTTCTCACTTCGGCCGCAGGAATACTCAGTGCTTTTTGGTTGATAGCCATAGGATTATTGGCACTGAAATGGAGTGGTCAGGCAATCGGCTGGGGTATTCAATTTCAAAGTGCCAGCTTTATTGTTCTAATGCTGCTGATCACCACCTTGTTTGGCGCCAATATGCTCGGCTTATTCGAGTTACGTTTGCCAGTGAGTGCTTCGACATGGATGGCAACGCGCGGCTCCGATCAGCGTTATTTGGGTCATTATTTACAAGGTATGTTCGCAACTTTATTAGCAACGCCTTGTTCGGCGCCTTTTTTAGGCACGGCGGTCGCTTTCGCACTGGGCGCAGACACGCTCACCCTATGGTTTATTTTTACCGGCTTGGGTATAGGTATGGCGCTACCTTGGTTATTGGTGGCACTGTTTCCTCTGCTTGCACTCCGGCTGCCGAAACCGGGTGCGTGGATGAACCGTATAAAAATCCTTTTTGGGTTGATGTTATTGGCTACCTCATTGTGGTTATTAACCTTACTCGCTGCCCATTGGCCGCTGTGGGCAATACTGCTTTATCTGTTATCTACTCTAGCACTGTGTGTTTGGCAAGGATGGAGACACTACGGCGCTCAGCGTATCGTTCTCTTCGTGCTCATTACCGTATTGTCTTTTGGCGCGGGTCTATGGCTGGCCAAACTCAGTACCACTCATGGACTCACTCAGCTTAGTGACGATTTACCCTGGCAGCCACTCGTAGCAGAGCAAATTGCTCAGCATGTAGAGCAAGGTAAAGTGGTGTTGGTTGATGTTACAGCTGACTGGTGCATTACTTGTAAGGTCAATAAAATGAACGTGTTATTACAAAATCCGGTGCATAAAGCTCTACAGCAAGAAGAGGTGGTTCTGATACGCGGTGATTGGACGCTGCCCAGTGAGTCGGTTACTCGTTTTTTGCAAAGCCATGGCCGATTTGGCGTGCCGTTTAATATAGTGTATGGCCCTCAAGCTCCACAAGGCATTGCTCTGCCCGTGTTATTAACCGATCGTGCGGTGATGGATGCCTTGCGTCAGGCAAAAGGAGAAGCACGATGAAGAAAAAGCGCTTATTACATCTAGGACGTGAGTGGTTGATGGTTGGTTTGCTACTGATCGTCGTTTCTGTGGCTATCGATCAATGGCGTAGCCAACAGATGCCAGAGCGTAATCAATTCAGTTTACAGGCGGTGGATCTCCAAGGTCAGTCAATCGATATTCAAGCCATGAGTGCAGAGAAACCCATGGTGATCTATTTTTGGGCCAGTTGGTGCAATATATGTCGCTTTGTCACCCCAACAGTCAATTGGCTCAGTCAATACTACCCAACGTTAGGTATTGCGCTCTCTTCTGGTAGCGATGAGCAGATACGACGTTATTTGGCTTATCATGACATTGAATTTCCTCAGCTTAACGATCCTCGCAGTCAAATAGGACAGGATTGGCATATACGTTACACGCCAACAATCATGATAGTCCATCAAGGGCAAATTGAATTTATTACCAGCGGTTTAACAACCCCGTGGGGATTGTTGGCTCGTTTGTGGCTAGCAAGCTAGTCATTATTAAATAAAGGATAAAACATGAAAATTTACAGAATTGTGCTGATCGGCTTATTAGCCACCTTTTCACTGAGTAGTGCTGCTGCATTGACGGTAGAGCAAACCAAACAGTTGGCGGATATTGAACAAATTTTACAACGTAATCCGCAAGTGATTGACAATCTGCACAGCACGTTACATATGTACGAGCAACAAGCCAATCGTTTTGAGCAGGTATTAAAGGATAATCAAGCCTATTTATACAACAACCCTGATCACCCGAGTTTTGGTGCTCAAGACCCTGAATTAACGCTGATTTTTTTCACCGATTACAGCTGCCCGTGGTGTAAAAAACTCGATCCGGTATTGCATGAGTTGGTCAAACGTTACCCGACGATCAAAGTGGTGAGTGTGCTGGTGCCGCTGAAAGAACTCGATAGTCCAGTTAATTCGGCCAGCTATGCATTAAACCTATGGCAGACGGATCAACAAAAATTTACTCAAGCGGATGAATTGTTGGTCAAAAAACCGGGCGCGCATAATCCACAGTCGTTACTGCAAGTCGCTCAAAAAACCGATACCAGCCAAGCGCTGAATACACAGGAAAAAACCCAACAACAATTGGCGAAAAACTATCAGCTATTTAGTGAATTAGGGCTAAACGGTACGCCAGCGCTGTTAATTGGTCAGCAAATCATCCCCGGTTATCTACCGCTAGATAAGTTAGCGCCATTAATTCGTGAAAAACTCGCGAAATAATTTTTCACTTAGCAAGTGATTTCTATTTGTTGAGGAAATGCAATAGGTGCTGATCTATTTTTTGTTGTTATTGTGCAAGAAACTGTAAGTAAAAATGACATTTCCTTAACATTGCGCTCACGTTGACAGAACAAAAATTGACTTTAGCTCAATACCTCTCTGCTAATCTGCTGTTCACCTCGCTTTCCGCAGGAATAACATCTGCTACGACACGCAGCTAATTGAAGCTGTATACATGGAGTGATCATTGAGATGAATAGGTTAACGAGAGCTATTATTATTGCTATGTTGCTGGGTATTGCTACCGGACAAGCTATTCGTTGGTATACCCCTGTTCAGCCAGAAGAGTTTGCCAATAACATAACCCTAATCACGGATGTGTTTTTACGGCTGATCAACATGATTATTGCCCCTTTAGTGTTTACCACGTTAACCGTCGGCATTGCTAAAATGGGAGATACGACAACGGTTGGGCGTATAGGAATTAAAACCTTAATGTGGTTTATGATGGCGTCAATGATGTCATTAATTCTTGGCTTGGTGATGGTGACCATTCTGTCCCCAGGTGTTGGTTTACATTTAGATATTCCTTCCAGTTCCCTAGCCAGTGGTGTTGATGCACAAGCACTAAGCTTCCGGGACTTTGTTATTCACGCTGTACCAAGAAGCGTGATTGAAGCCATGGCCAGTAATCAAATTCTACAAATTGTGGTGTTTTCTCTATTTTTTGGTCTAGCTGCTGCCGCTATTGGTGCTCCAGCTTACCCAGTAATTGATATGCTAAAAAGTGTGTCAGAGATCATGCTGAAGGTAACCGCTTATGTGATGAACTTTGCTCCATTTGCTGTCTTTGCGGCAATCAGTGCCATGGTGGCTAAAGAGGGAATGGGGATTTTGAGTACCTATGGTACGTTCATGGGGCAATTTTATCTCTCACTCAGTATATTGTGGGGCGCATTATTGTTGATGGGAGCCTTGGTGCTTGGGGGACGCGTGTTTACTCTGTTTCGCATGATACGTGAGCCAATACTGTTGGCATTTTCAACGGCAAGTTCAGAATCTGCCTATCCAAAAACGCTAGAAAGTTTAAGTGCTTTTGGTACTCCTAAGCGAATTTCTAGTTTTGTATTACCGATGGGCTACTCATTTAATCTTGATGGTTCGATGATGTACTGCACCTTTGCCGTCATGTTTATCGCCCAAGCTTATGGGATTGAGTTAACCATGGCACAACAGGTGACCATGTTACTTATTTTAATGGTCACGTCTAAAGGCATGGCAGGCGTGCCCCGCGCGTCATTGGTGGTGATTGCCGCCACGCTTCATCAATTTCACATCCCTGATGCGGGCATATTGTTACTGCTTGGCATTGATCACTTCCTAGATATGGGACGTTCAGCGACCAATGTATTGGGTAATGCGATTGCTGCTGGTGTCGTGGCGAAAAGTGAAGAGGGTAATGAAACCCCGCTTGAAGAAAATGTGGCTTAACCGCTAGGTTAATCGAGTTATGTTGTTGCCTTCTCAGTTGTGAGAAATATAAATAGACTAAAAGCAAAAAAGACGTCCTAGGACGTCTTTTTTTCTGGAATTTGGCTCCCCCTGCGGGACTCGAACCTGCGACATACGGATTAACAGTCCGCCGTTCTACCAACTGAACTAAGGGGGAATAGTTTTGCGGCGAGAATACTACTTATCCGCTCTTTTTCTGTCAATATCTACCCCTTAAAAAATCATAGATATTTTTGATGATAGAGACTTTACTTTTCTGTACTCCTTATCAGGCATGCGTTGCATTTACTTATCCACCAATTTTGTGGATAAGTGTATAAGGGGATTTGTAAAATTAGCCTTAGTTCCAATTGTTATCATACTCCCGCCAGTGTAATCGATTGCTTTTTATGGCTAGTATTTTGACTTTATAGGATTTTTTAGTTTTACCCACAGATTGTTCAGGTGTAGTTGTCAGATTCATGATTATTGCAGTGATGCGAGGTCGAGAGTCTTTTTGTGGATAAGTAATGGGATGTTTTTTGTACCAAAGGGATAATCGTTACGCGTTTTTAGTGTTAACACCTAAACTACTTGCGAGTTTGCAGCGCTGACCGGACAATAGTCATTCAAAGCAATGAATGCAGCAGGATAATGGGTAATGAGCAAAACGTTTGAGCTGGTCTCTGAATACCAACCCTCTGGCGATCAGCCGGAGGCAATTGAACGATTATTGGCAGGCATTGATGCGGGATTGGCGCACCAAACCTTATTGGGAGTAACGGGGTCGGGAAAAACCTTCACGTTAGCGAATGTGATAGCTCAAGCCCAACGCCCCACCATTTTGTTAGCTCCGAATAAAACATTAGCGGCCCAGCTTTATGGTGAGATGAAAAGTTTTTTTCCTCACAATGCGGTGGAGTATTTTGTCTCATACTATGACTACTATCAGCCGGAAGCGTATGTTCCAACCACCGATACTTTTATTGAAAAAGATGCCTCGGTTAACTCTCATATTGAACAGATGCGCCTATCGGCGACCAAAGCGCTATTAGAGCGTAAAGATGCGATCATCGTCGCTTCGGTATCGGCAATTTATGGCTTGGGTGACCCCGATTCTTATCTAAAAATGATGTTGCATTTAAGACGCGGCGATGTGCTTAACCAACGTGACATGTTACGGCGCTTAGCCGAGTTACAATACAGCCGTAATGATGTTGCTTTTGAGCGCGGTCAGTTTCGGGTTCGCGGTGAGGTGATTGATATTTTCCCAGCCGAATCGGAGCAAGAAGCGGTTCGGGTTGAAATGTTCGACGATGAAATTGAGTGCATCAGCCTGTTTGACCCATTAACGGGTGTGATTCGCCAGCGTGATTTGGCGCGTTTTACCGTTTACCCCAAAACCCACTATGTAACACCTCGCGAGCGGATTCTTGATGCGATTGAACAGATCAAGCAAGAGTTACAACTTCGGCGTCAAACTTTATTAGACAATAACAAGTTACTGGAAGAGCAACGCATCTCACAACGAACACAATTTGATATCGAAATGATGAATGAACTGGGTTTTTGTTCAGGCATTGAAAACTATTCTCGATATTTAAGTGGTCGTAGCGCTGGTGAACCGCCACCGACCTTATTTGATTACTTGCCTCACGATGGCTTATTGGTGATTGATGAATCACACGTGACGGTGCCGCAAATTGGCGCCATGTATAAAGGTGACCGCTCACGCAAAGAAACCTTGGTTGAATTTGGCTTTCGTTTACCTTCAGCGTTGGATAACCGACCTTTAAAATTTGAAGAGTTTGAAGCCTTAGCGCCGCAAACGATTTTTGTATCTGCAACGCCGAGTGCCTATGAATTAGAGAAATCTGCAGGTGATGTGGTTGAGCAGGTCGTCCGGCCAACGGGGTTACTCGACCCTGAGATTGAAGTACGTCCCGTAGCCACTCAAGTCGATGACCTATTATCAGAAATACGCATTCGGGCCGCCAAAGAGGAACGAGTGCTCGTAACGACACTGACTAAGCGTATGGCGGAAGACTTGACCGAGTATTTACACGAGCATGGGGTAAAAGTGCGCTATTTACACTCGGATATTGATACCGTTGAACGGGTGGAGATTATTCGTGATTTACGACTAGGAGTGTTTGATGTCTTAGTTGGGATCAACTTATTACGCGAAGGTCTGGATATGCCTGAAGTATCCTTAGTCGCGATTTTAGATGCTGATAAAGAAGGTTTTTTACGTTCAGAGCGCTCATTGATCCAGACTATAGGTCGCGCTGCGCGTCATTTGCGTGGTAAGGCGATTTTGTACGGGGACAACATTACCAAGTCAATGCGTAAAGCGATTGATGAAACCGAGCGTCGCCGTGAGAAGCAGCAAGCGTATAACCAACAGCGGGGAATAGAACCTCAAGCGCTAAGACGCAGCATTAAAGATATTATGGAATTAGGCGATGCGACGAAGCCGAAACAGCAGAAAGCGAGCAAAGTTGTGCCACTTGCTAAGGTTGCCGAACCCGGTGCGAGTTATGACTTACTCACTCCCCAGCAGTTAGAAAAGCAGATCATGAAGCTCGAAGCTGAAATGTACAAACACGCACAAGATCTCGAATTTGAATTAGCGGCTCAAAAGCGCGATCAAATTACGCAATTACGTCAGCAGTTTATCGCTAATAGCTAGAGCATATAAGAGTTGCATACGAGATAATGGTAATAAGGAGTTTGCAAAATGCGACTCTTGATGCAACAATTAAGCAAAATGCAAAAATAAAATGGCTGGGTAGGCAATTGAGCGAAAATAACGTTAAAACCAAGTATCTGTTGATGGTTGAGGATACGGCTTCTGTGGCAGCATTGTACCGATCCTATCTGACTCCGCTAGAGATTGACATTAATATCGTCAGCACCGGGCGCGATGCGATAGAGAGCCTTAACCGACGAACGCCCGACTTAATCCTGTTAGACTTGCGTTTGCCTGATATGACAGGAATGGATGTGCTTGCCGCTGTAAAAAAACAATCTCCCGATGTGCCGATCATCTTTATGACCGCACATGGCTCGATCGATACAGCGGTCGAGGCGATGCGTCAAGGTGCACAAGACTTTCTGATTAAGCCGTGTGAGGCTGACCGGCTACGTGTTACCGTCAATAATGCAATGCGCAAAGCGAATAAGCTTAAAAACGAAAGTCACGATCCAAATAATCAAAACTACCAAGGTTTTATTGGCAGTAGCCAAACGATGCAGGCGGTATATCGCACGATTGATTCCGCAGCGAGCAGTAAAGCCAGCATTTTTATTACCGGTGAGAGTGGTACTGGTAAAGAAGTGTGCGCCGAAGCGATTCATGCCGCCAGTAAACGAGGCGACAAACCGTTTATCGCCATCAACTGTGCTGCGATTCCAAAAGACTTGATTGAAAGTGAACTGTTTGGTCACGTCAAAGGTGCCTTTACCGGAGCCGCCTCAGATAGACAAGGTGCTGCGGAGTTAGCTGATGGTGGAACGCTCTTTTTGGATGAGCTGTGCGAGATGGATCTTGACCTGCAAACCAAATTATTGCGTTTTATCCAGACTGGTACTTTTCAAAAAGTCGGCTCTTCTAAGCTACACAGTGTCGATGTGCGCTTTGTTTGTGCGACGAACCGTGATCCCTGGAAAGAAGTTCAACAAGGCCGTTTTCGCGAAGACTTATATTACCGTTTATACGTGATTCCATTACATTTACCGCCACTACGAGAACGGGGCGATGATGTGATTGAAATTGCTTATTCATTATTAGGTCACATGGCGAAAGAGGAAGGCAAAGGATTTGTTCGTCTCTCTTCAGAAGTGACAGAGCGTTTTAAGCATTATGAATGGCCAGGTAATGTGCGTCAGTTACAAAACGTACTGCGTAATGTCGTGGTATTGAATGATGGACAAGAAATTACCTTATCGATGCTGCCTCCGCCACTCAATGCGCCAAGAATGGCAGAGCCTACCTTTTTGTCTCAGGATGAGAAGGTGCTTTCTGTGCATGATATTTTTCCGTTATGGCTAACGGAAAAGCAAGCGATAGAAAAAGCCATTGAAGTGTGTGATGGCAATATTCCAAGAGCGGCGAGTTATTTAGATGTCAGTCCCTCAACGATTTATCGCAAACTGCAAACCTGGAATGAAAAAGAGCAGGAAAAGGAGCGTTAGAGACGTTATGCAGTGGATGAATACCGAAAAAATTGATGCATTGGCTCAAGAGATTGGCAAAGAGAATATTCCTATCTTAATGGATATTTTTTTAGGTGAACTTCGCCTTTATCATCAGCAGCTCACTCAAGGGGCTGATGGCGGCAATATGACTTACTTAATTGAAATTAGTCATGCTCTTAAAAGCAGTGCCGCCAGTTTTGGTGCCGATAAGCTGTGTGCTTTTGCGACACAAATCGATAGCAATGCCAAGCAGGGGATTGCAATGAATGAAGAAACAGAAACGGCTAAGATGCTAGAGATACTCAGCGAAACCGCCCAGTGTTATGCTCAGTTACAAAGCGCGGTGCATTAACCGCTTCAAACCTGTCTTATAATAAGGCGCATTTTACTGGAAGGAAAATCAGTGTTAGCGGAACGAGCTGGGCAAATGGTGATTTTTGCTACTTTGGTGCAGCAAAAAGGCTTTACCGCTGCCGCCAAGCAATTGGGGGTATCGGTCTCTCATGTCAGTAAACAGTTGGCTTTACTTGAAGCGTCTTTGGGAATTAAGTTGGTACAACGTACAACGCGGAGTGTCACCATTACCGAAGCGGGGCAAGGTTTTTATCGGCATTGTGCCGAGTTACTTCGTTTGGTCGATGAGGCGCAAGCTGAAGTTGAAAGTCAGCGTGATGAAGTCGCTGGGCTGCTGCGTTTGGGTTTATCGCAATCTTTTGGAACTTTACATGTTTTACCTGCGCTAGAATCGTTGCGTCAACGTTATCCTGAGCTACAAGTCGAGGTCCACCTGTTTGATCATCGTGTTGACATGTTACAAGAGGGGCTCGATTTATGGATAACCAGCAATGAGCATATACCTCAGGGATACATTGCTCAGCGTCTAGCGGATAGCCGTTTTGTTGTGGTCGCCTCACCGGACTATTTACTCCACCATGGTACGCCGCATACTCCGGAAGCGTTATCAGAGCACAATTGTTTGATTTATCGCAGTTGGGATCGTGACTATACCCGTTGGTCTTTTGCAAAATCGGATCACAAGTTGACCATACAAGTTTCGGGTAACTACTCGGTTGATTTAGCGGAAGCGGTACGTGATGCTGCAGTGGCTGGATGGGGGGTAGCGTATCTAGCGACGTATCTGCTTAAAGATGAATTTCGTCACGGTCAATTGATTCAATTATTGCCAGATTGGCACGCCAACCAAAATATGCCGTTTTATGCGGTTTATCCTAGCCGCCAGCATATGCCTAGGAAAACGTCGGCGGTGATCGACTTTATCAAAGACAAATTAGCGAGTCCTTGTTACTGGGACAGCCGCTTAGAGCCTTATGTGCGCTTCGCATCGACAGGATGCTAAGTCTGCCACCCATTTAATGTTTCAATCTCCCCCTGTTTTCCTCGTCTGGCAACATTGGTCGTCTATGCATGAGTTTGTTCTTTTTTCTTAAGTGATTCTTTCCATGACTAGAAACATTATTTCCATATAGAAATAGCATCAAAAAGCAAACGTTTGTTTTGTTGAAATTCAATGACTTAAATAGTCAGTGATCGCGTGGGTTATTTTTGATCTACTCCGTTAACATTTGCTACTTGCGTATCTACTTTTGCGCTATAGAATGCCTCGCCTTGCATTATTAGTAACTTTTCGGATTGGATTTATGATCTCATTGCTTGGTGTGATAGCCATTTTAAGCGTTGCTTGGCTATTTTCTGCAGATAGAAAAAATATTCGACTTAGAACGGTCGGTTTGGCTTTTTTGTTGCAAGTTGGTTTCGCCCTGTTGGTGCTCTACGTGCCAGCAGGTAAAGATATACTCAATGGGGTGACAGGCGCCGTTGCTCATTTGATCGATTATGGCCAAGAAGGGATCAGCTTTATCTTTGGTGGGTTAGCCAGTGAGAAAGTAGGCTTTGTATTTGCCATTCATGTCCTTGGTATCATTATCTTTTTCTCTGCGTTAATTTCGGGGTTATACCATATTGGCTTGATGCCGAAAGTGATTAATTTGATTGGCGGGGCGCTACAAAAATTACTGGGTACTGGCCGAGCAGAATCGCTGTCAGCAACCGCCAATATTTTTGTGGGTATGATTGAAGCTCCCCTTGTGGTTAAGCCTTATTTAAAGCAGATGAGTGATTCACAGTTTTTTGCGGTGATGACTTGTGGTTTGGCATCGGTTGCCGGAGGCACCTTGGTCGGTTATGCGTCATTGGGCGTCAATTTGAACTATTTGATTGCCGCCGCGTTTATGTCTGCGCCTGCCGGTTTATTAATGGCAAAAATGTTGTTTCCAGAAACGGAAACCTACCAACAAAAGGCCGAAATCGATATTGATATGCCAAAGGCAACCAATGTCGTCGAAGCGATGGCTGATGGGGCGATGTCTGGACTACGAATTGCGGTTGCGGTCGGCGCGACACTGCTGGCTTTTGTTAGCGTGATTGCCTTACTCAATGGTCTATTAGGCTGGGTAGGGGACGGGATCGGCATCACATTAAGTTTTGAGCTGATACTGGGGTATTTATTTGCACCAATAGCATGGTTATTGGGCATTCCATGGCATGAGGCGATTACCGCTGGATCGCTGATTGGTAATAAAATCGTCATCAATGAGTTTGTCGCTTTTATTCAATTCATCAACGTACAATCACAATTGAGTGAACATTCGCAAGCGATCATAACGTTTGCTTTATGTGGTTTTGCTAATATTTCGACGATGGCGGTCTTGATCGGTGGCTTGGGAAGTTTAGTACCAGAGCGGCGCAGTTTTATCTCTCAATATGGTTTTAGAGCGATTGGGGCTGGCGTTTTGGCTAATTTAATGAGCGCTGCATTGGCTGGTGTGATCTTATCACTATAAATATAAAAGGGGCGAGAGAGATTATTACTCGCCCCGTTTTTGTCTCACATGTTACTTCTCATTGTTAATCAGAGATAATTAATGCGAGTGATTAAAGTTGCGTTTTATCTTGAGTATGGAACTGTTCGCACGCCATCATGGTGTTTTCAATTAAACTTGCTACCGTCATCGGGCCAACCCCACCAGGAACCGGAGTGATAAAACTGGCTCGTGTGCGTGCAACTTCAAAATCGATATCACCAATCAATTGTCCAGAAGCAAGACGATTGATACCGACATCAATCACTACAGCTCCTTCTTTCACCCAAGACCCGGGAATAAAATTAGGCTTACCGACCGCGACGACTAAAATGTCGGCTTGACGAACATGGTGTTCAAGATCTTTAGTGAAACGATGGCAGGTTGTCGTTGTGCATCCCGCTAGCAGTAATTCCAGACTCATTGGACGCCCTACAATATTCGATGCACCAACGACAACGGCATGTTTACTCCGCAATTCGATATTGTAACGTTCTAATAAGGTAATGATCCCCTTAGGGGTGCAAGAGCGCAGTTTAGGGATACGCTGAGCTAAGCGACCGAGATTGTAAGGATGAAATCCATCGACATCTTTATCTGGTACAATACGTTCTAGTACTTGGGTCGTATCAATGCCAGCAGGTAGAGGAAGTTGAACAAGAATACCGTCAATAGTGTCGTCTTGATTCAACGTATCGATTAACGCTAAGAGCTCCGCTTCGCCCGTTGTTGCCGGCAGATCATAAGATTTCGAGACAAATCCGACTTCTTCACAGGCGCGGCGTTTACTGCCGACATAGACTTGCGAAGCCGGATCTTCGCCGACCAGAACAACCGCAAGTCCAGGAGCCCGTAGTCCCAAATCGGTGCGGGCTTTTACTCGTGCTGCGACTTCAGATCGCACCGTTTGCGAGATTAATTTTCCATCAATATATTGAGCCGTCATAACATTCCTTACTTACACTGCAAAGCACAAAATTTTGCGCGCATTGTGGCAGATGACAAGCAAAATATCCATAAGCAAACGTTTGCTATTTGATTTTTAATGTTTGTGCGGATTTTTCTGTTTCAAATTCGGTAAAGATGATCAGCTAAATAGTGATGAGTCATGCTATTTTAGTAAGACGTTATGTGGTTGGCTGACGATAACATCGTGAGTTATGTACTCGTTAACCCGTTTTAAAATAGTACTTTTGCTTTATATTTAGGCACTTGATAGAAAATAACGGTCAAAAGCGTTGATTTACGCGCTTGAACTCGTATAATCCTTTCCCGTAACGCGCCCTTAGCTCAGCTGGATAGAGCACCTGCCTTCTAAGCAGGTGGTCACAGGTTCGAATCCTGTAGGGCGTGCCATATTTTAAGCCCCAGTACTTGTACTGGGGCTTTTTGATCGGCGCTTATTGTTTGAAGCGCACGACAAGTTCATGCAAATCGTCCGAGACCTTATCGACATCATTAATACAGTCATTCAACTGATTTGCACTCCGTTGGGTGGATGCCGCTAAGTTTGAAATATTGACGATTTGTTGATTAACGTCTTCGGCGACATGGGCTTGCTGCTCAACCGCGGTAGCAATTTGTGCTGACATTTCAGCAATTTGCTCAACGGCTTGTGAAATCCCTTCTAATACTTCACTACTTTTGAGTACATAGCTTAATCCTTCTTCAGCATTTTCAACGCCAACTTTGGACACTTTTACCGCTTGCTGAGCTCGACCAGTCAGTTCAGAAATAATATTGTGGATATCTTGAGTTGATTGCTGGGTTCGAGTGGCTAATACACGGACTTCATCTGCTACGACGGCGAAACCTCGCCCTTGTTCTCCGGCTCTTGCCGCTTCGATAGCCGCATTCAGTGCTAAGAGATTCGTTTGCTCAGCAATATTTTCAATGATTTGTGCAACTTGAGCAATTTTAGTGGTCTGCTCAGAAACACTTTCAACAGAGTGGCCAATTTGTTGCACTGTTTGTTTAAGCTTTTCAATCGAATCTCGAGTAATGTGAGCAGTCGTGACACCATGTTGGGTCAGAGTATTGGCTGTTGATGCTTGCCCTGCCGTATTATTAACATGCTCGGAAACATCATTGATTGAAGTGCTCATTTGGTTCATTGCCGCAGCGACAGTCTCGGTTTCGGCTTGCTGGCGTATGATTTCTTTACGGGCGCTTTGAGTTAAGCTTTGCCCACGCTTCATGCCCGATGAAACGTCACTGGCCGCGTTTTCAATTCGCGCCAAAATGGTACTGAGATGAGCGGCTTGACTGTGGAGGGAGACTTTAATCGTTCCTAGATCGCCACTATCGTCTGTATAAGTGCTGACCGCTAACGGGTGACTAAATGAGTTTTTCAGTAGTGCGCTGAGTGATGCAAACATTTTCTTGCGTGAGTATGAGATCCAAGCCGAGAAGATAACAACACTCAATAGAAAAAAGCGCTCAGAGAGTTGAGAGTAACCGATATTCCATAAAACAATGGCGAACAAGAGAGCGATACTTAACAATAGATATTCAGGGTGCGCGAACAAAGTTAGTGACTTTGTTGATTTTCCAGACTTAATTCGTTGATAAAACTTTTCTGCACGAGCAACTGCTTGTCTCTCTGGACAAGAACGGACAGACTCATAACCCACGACTTTTCCATTTTTAGTAATTGGAGTGGCATAAGCATCTACCCAATAGAAATCGCCGTTTTTACAACGGTTTTTCACCAACCCCATCCAAGGCTTTCCTGCTTTTAGATATTGCCACATTACCTCAAATGCTTCAGCGGGCATGTCGGGATGGCGTACGATATTATGCGGTTGACCAATCAGCTCGTTCTTGCTGAAACCACTGATGTCGACGAAGGCATCGTTACATTCCAAAATAATACCTTGGGTGTCGGTCACCGTAATTAATTTGGTTTTTGGGTCAAAGGTTTTTTCTTTATTGGTCGTTGGTTGGTTATTACGCATAACGATATCCTAAGCAAGGGGATGCATTGAATCAAATCCTTTCCATTAATAAGAGTAATACAAATTTGATAATCGGCTATGGCGTAATAGGGTAAATCCACTTGCTTATTTAAAAATAGGATCAGAATCGGTTCGGTTTACTTTTAAAGAATCGCAGGTTTTGCTTGATTATTATGCTACTATTTTCTGGTGTATAAGTTTGTTTGATAAGGCTCGTTGTTATGACTTCTTGCTCTGATCCTGTTTCTCGTGTGAGTTGTGCTCACTGCCAATCTCATGATGGACTGGAATTTTCATTTACGATGGCTTTTCAGCCGATCATTGATGTTAAAAATCGGACGATTTTTGGCTATGAAGCATTGGTGAGAGGCGAGCAGGAGCAGTCTGCTTACTCAATAATTTCTCAAATTAATGAGCATAACCGTTATTTGTTTGATCAAACTTGCCGAGTAAAGGCGATTCAGCTCGCTAGCCAATTAGGGTTAGATTCGATGTTGAGTATCAATTTTTTACCGAATGCGATTTATCAACCAGAGCGCTGTTTGCGGACAACGATAGAAGCAGCGCAACAATATGATTTTCCTATCTCACGGATTTTATTTGAATTTACTGAAGTTGAAAAATTTGAAGATACGACACACGTTAAACGAGTAGTGGAGTATTATAAATCGTTGGGCTTTTTAACCGCGATTGATGATTTCGGTTCTGGCTATTCTGGATTGAATCTCTTGGCTGATTTTCAAACCAATATCGTTAAATTAGACATGCAGTTAATTCGTGGTATTGATGTGGATCTGACCCGACAAAGTATAGTGCGTAACTGTTTAACGATGTTTAAAGATCTGAATATTACACCGTTGGCCGAAGGGGTTGAAACGCTGGCGGAGTTGGGCTGTTTAATCGCACTGGGCGTTCCATTAAGTCAAGGTTATGTCTTTGCTAAACCTGGTTTTGAGTGTTTACCTAAACCAGATATTAACCATATATTGAATACCCTTCCTACTTGAAGCTGCAGCGATGTTGGCTACGTTCGTTCACCCCAATCACATAGTTTGCCTATGCTCATGGGGATTTACTCACTTGCCGCCTACCTGCAACTTCAACTCGTTTGGGTATAGTCTATAGCGGCGATGTATATCGAGCCTCCTCGGATAAAAACGTTAAGTAACAGGGTTACTTAGCGTTTTTTCTTATTATCTTATGCGATGTTTCAGCATGAGAGGAGTCTATTAGGTTTAGATAATGACAACAATCGCCAATAACACCAATAATCCCCCCAAAATAGAAGGGCGTTGGAAGCGGTTCGCCGCTTTTAGCTCTGAACCAGGGACAACGGGCACGGTGGTTGAAAGAGCAGCAACGGGACCCCCTGTTAAGAAGTACTGCATAACCGCACAACCACCAGCAGCAGCAGCAGCGGCAGCGAGTGGAGAAACATCGTATTTCAGAACAATGGTTAAAAATGGTAATACAATGGCCGCTGATGCTGCGTTTGATTGAGTGATCAAACCAGCAATCGCTGACACTAACAACATTACCACGATCGGTGCGTAGTTCAGCGCAGGATCAAACCAGTTGGCGACCATGTCCACAACACCAACATTACGAATGACAGTCGACATAAATAAAAAGCCGATAGTCGCAATGAGTGGGATAGCGACTCGTTGCACGCCTTCAAGCATCATTGATTCAGCTTGTCCTAGTGGTGTTTTGGCTAAAATGGCGACTAACAAAGCAGAGAACACGCCGACTAGAAACACTGGATAACCAATAGCAAAACCAATCACCAAGGCAATAAAAGGTAACATAGCGATTAAAAAGCTTTTATCTTCATATTTATCTTTAATGTCTTGCAATATGGCATTGATTTGCTCTTGAGTATAAGTAATACCACTACGTTTTTGCTCAACGCGTAGACGCCAAAAGCTGATCGCAATAATTGATAAAGCGGTCACCGCACCAATGACGTTGATCATACCAAAGCCAATACCAGCAGTGGCGATGACAGCAAGTAGGGTTGGGTGAGTGAATCCACCAAAGTTACCTAAGTGACCGGCATGCGCTTGTAATCCTGCGACTTTATCTGGATTAACACCGAGTTTAATCGCGGCAGGACCAGTAATGACCGCAGTAATAGCGGGTTGGGTAAAACCAGTCAGACCACCAATCACGCCAGCAGCGACGGTTCCTGCACTGGCAATGCCAGGGCCTCCTCCAAAGCGGCTACCCAACAAAATGATGCGTTGAATAATCACGTTGAGGAAGCCGGTTTTTTCCATGACACCAATAAAAAGTAATACACCCGCCATATCAGCAATCACGGGGTGTAAACTGCCGTTGACCATTTTCAAAACAGTAATATCCGCACCGCCGGTGACGGGGAAACCAGCCAGTAAAGCGGCCAATGTCGAGCCGATAATCGCGGTCATATACAGTGGCGTTCGACCACTGATCATTAATATCAGGGTAAGCCCGATAACTAATTGTGCAATAAGTAACATAGTGCCTCTCTTAATTTAGTAATTGACGATCCCTTCTCACTTGCCGTTGCCGAGGTATTGAATGTATCAATGACACTTAATCATAATGTTACCAATCTTAAGGCCACGGATTCACTGACCACCGACTCGCTATCTCATGTTGTCTGGGCATCGAAGATGTTGATGATGAACCATTTTGAGCAGAGAATATCACCACTTCAGAGTTAGATAATGAGTATAAAGTGTTATAAAAAGTAATTACCTAGTGTTTCAGTCTGTAAGATGAGGAAACTATACCGAATTAAAGGGGGTTAATGATGACAATGATCATGGTTGTTGCCGAAAAGAGACGGCCTTTCTCGGAGAAAGGCCGTTTTGTCTAATAGCTCTCAAAATCATCTTAAAGCGATGTCAGGGAGAAGGTGGTTGGAATCACGATGTTGCTTCAATCGTATTAATGGCGTGGATCAGTTTGTCGGATAGGTGAGCTTTTTGTCCGTTTTTGAAGTTAAACATGACTACGGTCGCCGAGCCTGTCGTGGTCACTTTGCCCATTTTTTTACTGACCGCTTGATATTCCATAGTAAAACGATCGCTTTGAATATCAACTACACGTGAACCAATCAGTAAGGTATCAGGAAAGGTGACCGGAATTTTGTAACGGCATTGGGTTTCACTTAGCACTGGGCCGATACCTGTACTTTGCGTTTCTTCCATCAGGGCAACTTGTTTGAAATAGTCGATACGCGCGGTTTCAAAATAACGAAAGTAAACCACATTGTTCACATGCTGTAGCGCATCCATTTCTCCCCAAGCCACAGGGATTTCAGTAATAACCGGAAAATCAGCGAGTAAATGTTCCATAAAAGTCAGTTCCTATGTGCGTGTGACAGGGTATTCTAACGTGAACGGAATGAATGATGGTGAGTTTGGTAACATTAATTTAACGTTTTGAGGGGTGAGTAGCAAAGTTAAAGACAACCTACGGTGAATAATTTCATTTTTAACAGTAGGTTGTCTTGAGTGCGTGTCATTTTGTTAGGAGAAGGTTAGTTTTTGGGGGGAGTAAATCCACCGTACAGATCCATACGACGATGGCGTAAATTAGTCACTGAGCCTTCAGTATTGAGCTGCTTCAGTTTATCGAGATCAACATCGGCAAAAATGATCATTTCGGTGTTAGGACTTGCTTCAGTGATCGTTGCATCGTGTGGAAAAAAAACATCGGACGGTGAAAATACAGCCGATTGCGCATATTGAATATCGACATTATCAACCCGTGGCAGGTTACCGACGCTTCCCCCGATAGCTACATAACACTCATTTTCAATCGCTCTGGCTTGCGAGCAAAGCCGCACACGTTGATAGCCATTTTTGGTATCTGTCCAAAATGGCACAAAAATAATTTGCACATCTTGCTCTGCTAACATCCTTCCTAGTTCTGGAAATTCACTATCATAACAAATTAAAATCCCCACTCGTCCGGCATCGGTTTCAAATACGCGGACTTGATTGCCTCCATCAATTACCCAGTCACGTTTTTCATGGGGAGTAATGTGTATTTTGTATTGTTCGTCGATAGAACCATCACGATGCAGCAAATACGCTACGTTATACAATTGACCATTTTCTAACACTGGCATGCTGCCAGCAATAATATTGATGTTGTAAGTGACGGCCAGCTTTGAGAAATGATGTTTGATTTGTTCACTAAAAGAAGCAAGAAAACGAATCGCTTCGACGCTGTTTTGTTCACGTTTTAATCCCATCAGTGGCGCATTAAAAAACTCCGGGAACAGGGCAAAGTCGGCTTGATATTTGGCTAATGAATCAATGAAAAACTCAGCTTGATCGAGCAAATCCTCTACGCCATCAACGGCGCGCATTTGCCACTGGATGATACCAATACGAACCAGCGTTTTTTCAACGTCGTGTACCGACTGAATATCTGCCTCATAGAAAAAATTATCCCATTCTAATAATGTTGCGTAGCCTTTTGAGTGGTCATCTTCTGGGAGATAATGGCGCATAATACGCTTAACATCAAAATCGTTCGCTAATTGAAAAGAGAGGATCGGGTCGTGTAACTCACGGCGTTTTACTTTTTCAATATAGTCAGCAACGGGCATTTGATCGGCGTGTTGAGCATAGCCTGGTATACGTCCACCCGCTAAAATCGCCTTAAGGTTATTACTGCGGCATAACTCTTTTCTCGCCGCGTACAACCGTCGCCCTAAACGTAAACCACGATAATCAGGATGGACAAATACATCCAAGCCATAGAGAGCATCACCGCTGGTTTTATGCTGAATGACATTATGTTCACTGATAATGTCAGTGTAGACATGCGGTAGAGAGAATCGGTTGTAATCGACTTTGATGGTGAGAGCGGCACCGATGATTTTACCATCGTCTTCGATACAAATCTGACCATCGGGAAATTGATGAATGAGATCCATGATCGTCATTCGTGGCCAAGCTCCCCCAACATCGTGGAAAACGAGATCCATCAGTGCGGCTAACTCAGGATAATCGTTCTTTTCAATCACACGCAGAGTTAAGCGTGGCGCGATATTACTCATACTTTATGAACTCCTTTTTTAACCATACTGGCTAATTTATTGGCGCGATTCAAGGTTAAAGATAGTGAGCTATCTATTCGTTACCGCATTAGGTGGTGTCGATAGGGTTAATTTTATAACAGAAATGTCATTAACTTGTCGCACAACCTGGATGCTTGTCACGCGATTGCCGCTGAAAAAATAGTCACCATGGTCCATAGTACTAGCTTATTTTTCGTCAACCGATAGATGACATTTATCGGTTTACCATACATTGAGGTAACACTCATGAAGTCCTGTCCATTACCGCTTTTATATACTTTAGTCAGCGCGGCTCAGCTGATTAAACGTCAATGGCGGAAATTTTTATGGCTCTCTTGGCCACATTTAGTGATCACTCAGTTAGGGGGATGGCTTCTTTCCAATCCGTTTTTCTCTGAGCAAATGCCTTTGGTGTTCCTAACGGGGGTAGTGATGATTGGTGTGACGGCTTGGGTTACCGTCAGAATGCACAGAGCTATTTTACTCGATCATTCATTCGAGATGAAGAATCCACAACCCGTCTCTGGGCTAAGGGAATTGAGAGTCATCGGTTATTGGTTATTGCTATTTTCGGGATTATTGGTACTTATTTTTCTATTCACTTTCTCAGTCATGATTCTATTTGAACTCTCTTTCTTTGGTTTAGCGTTGCTGTTTTTGCTATTGGCTGTACCGGTTATTTGGTTATTTTCTCGCTGCCTATTAGTGATCCCTGCGGTATCGATCGACGATGAACCACGCGGGCTCATTACCGCATGGCGTTTGTCTCAGCCTTATCAGATATCGCTGTTTTTGCTCGTTGGTGTGTTACCACTAGGGGTTGGGTTCGTGGTGTATCAGTCAGGCCAATGGCATCAAAGTGTCAGTTTTTCATTGTTGGTGAATATATTGGGTTATGCATTTTGGATCTACGAGCTGTGTCTATTGTCGCTCAGTTATCGATGGATTAAACAGCGTAAACAGATCGATAACATGCTTGATACCTCGTCAAATAAACCGTCTTTACTGATTAAAGAATAATGTTGGTATGGGTAGAAGCGTCATTCATATAGATAAGAGCCATCCTTGGTTCGCATCTGCATCTATCTATCGTGTCAGGGTAAGCATTATTCGCAAGGGGGGGCTAAGTGAATTAACGCTAAACCTCCCAACGCCGTTTCACGATATTTTTTATTCATGTCTTTCCCTGTTTGGAACATGGTTTCAATCACTTTATCTAAAGAGATTAAGCACTTACTTGTGCGTTTCAGTGCCATGCGAGAGGCATTAATCGCTTTAACGGCGCCCATCGCATTACGTTCAATACAAGGAACTTGCACTAAGCCGCCAATTGGATCACATGTCATTCCTAGTGAATGTTCCATGGCAATTTCTGCTGCCATACAAATTTGCTCATTACTGCCGCCACGTAATGACGTTAATCCTGCCGCCGCCATCGAAGAGGATACGCCGATTTCTCCTTGGCAACCGACTTCGGCTCCTGAAATGGAGGCATTCATTTTATACAGCATACCAATTGCCCCCGCGACGGCGAGAAAATCTTTAATCTGTTTAAGATCCAAAGGGCGAATAAAGCGATGATAGTACATCAGTACTGCGGGAATAACTCCGGCTGCGCCATTGGTTGGGGAAGTGACGACCTGACCTCCAGCCGCATTTTCTTCACTGACCGCAAAAGCAAATAAGTTAATCCAATCCATGACTTCTAATGGGTCTTGTTCTGTGGACGCATTGGCTTCGAGTTTTTTCAAGAGCGCAGGTGCTCGGCGAGTCACATTAAGTCCGCCTTCTAAAATGCCTTCGGTTTCAAACCCTCGTTCCATGCAAGAGGACATCACTTGCCAAATCTGTTCTGATTTTCGATCGATCTCTTGCCCATCACGCAAAGCAAGTTCATTGCGAAGAACGAGACCGGCGAGACTAAGCCCATTACGTTGCGCTTTGTTGAGCAAGTCATCGGCACAGGTAAAAGGAAATTCAACGTTAATGGGTGAAGCGGCGTGACCATGTTCAAGTTGCGCAGCGGTAGCAATAAACCCACCACCAATTGAGTAGTAAGTTTCAAAAGCGACAAGGCGATGTTGCTGATCAAACGCGCTAAACGTTAGGCCATTTTCATGTAAAGGTAAGCTCTGTGGATGAAAAAGGAGATCATCTTGATGAGAAAAAGGGATGTTTTTTTTACCTGCTAAATTTAATGTAGCGGTTTGTTGGATGGTGTGTAAATCCATCTTCGCTTGTGTGATATCAATAGTATCTGGCTGATTACCGAGTAGTCCGAGTAATACCGCGCGATCGGTATGATGACCTTTTCCGGTCAATGCTAATGAGCCATACAAATCAATCTGGATTCTGGTCACCAGCGATATATCCTCAATCAAGGATAAAAATTGAAAGCCAGCGATCATCGGTCCGTTGGTATGAGAGCTCGATGGCCCAACACCAACTTTAAAAATATCAAATATCGACAACATAATGTTTCCCTTATTGGTGTAATGCACTCGGCTACGTTTAGTGAGTATATACCCTTCCAACTTGAAGCTGCAGCGGTGTGAGCGGCGTTTGTTTATCTCTATCACATCGTGTCTATGTTCATCGGGCTTCACTCACTTGCCACTTCGCTGCGACTCCTCGTTATTCGGGGATAGCGCTCTTTTTCTTGTCATACTGAAAGCGACGCTGCGTTCAGCGCAAGGTTGTTTTGATGAGTGTTATCCATCGAAAACCGAGTGTGCAGAGGATAATATAAAACCTAGTATTTTACTCGGGTATTTGCTATTTTTCACAAAATACCACCAAAAGAGCAGCATTGATGTCTATCTGGCAAACCACGACACTGACCAATCGTTACCATGCGTTACCCAAGGTTTTTTATCGAGAAGTAATGCCTCAACCGCTCGATAATCCACAATGGATAGCATGGAATGCGGAATTCGCTACTCAGTTCGGTTTACCCGATCAACCCGATCAAGAACTGCTTGTTTGTTTCTCTGGACTACAGATGCCGGAGAGTTTTAAACCATTGGCAATGAAATACGCGGGTCATCAATTCGGGGTTTATAATCCAGATTTAGGCGATGGGCGAGGTGTGCTATTAGCCGAAATAACCAGTCTCTCAGGGGAAGTCTTTGATCTGCATTTAAAAGGTGCTGGACTTACCCCTTATTCACGGATGGGGGATGGGCGTGCGGTCTTACGTTCGACAATCCGTGAGTATTTATGTAGCGAGGCGATGGCGGGATTAGGCATTGCCACCACTCGAGCGCTGGGGATGATGGTTAGTGATACGCTAGTCTATCGTGAGCAAGCAGAAAAAGGCGCTTTATTAGTCAGGATGAGCCAAAGCCACGTGCGTTTTGGTCACCTTGAGCATTTCTTTTATACTAATCAAATCAATGAGCTACGTTTATTGGCCGATAAGGTTATCGAGTGGCATTATCCGCAATGTCTGCAAGCGGATAACCCTTATGCTGATTGGTTTGCACAGGTTGTTGAGCGAACCGCAAAGATGATTGCTCAATGGCAAGCGGTCGGTTTCGCTCATGGGGTGATGAATACGGATAATATGTCTATTCTTGGACAAACGTTTGATTATGGTCCTTTTGGGTTTTTAGATGATTATGACCCAAGTTTTATTTGTAACCACTCGGATTATCAAGGCCGTTATGCGTTTAATCAGCAACCAAGAATAGGTTTATGGAATCTGTCTGCTTTAGCACACGCTTTATCACCACTTATTGACCGCGAAGATTTAGAACAAGCCTTGAGCCGTTATGAACCGCTACTTAATCAATATTTTAGTGAGCTAATGCGTCAGAAACTAGGCTTATTGACCCAGCAGCCTGGGGACAGTGAGTTATTCGACCAGCTATTTACGTTACTCGCGAAACATCGAGTCGACTACACGCGTTTTATGCGTCAGTTATCGTGTTTAGATCATGCTGATGAACAAAGCGTTATCGATCTCGTTGCTGATAGAGACGCTGGTCAGCGGTGGCTAGAGCATTATCTGCAGCGTTGTCAGCAAGAGAAAGATGCTCAAGGCTATTCGATCTTAGCTTCTGAGCGTTGTGTAACCATGCGCAACCATAATCCGAAATACATTTTACGAAATTACTTGGCACAGATCGCAATTGAACGCGCTGAGCAGGGGGACTATCGTGAACTGGAGCGGTTAACCAACGTATTACGTCACCCTTTTTCTGAACAAGTCGAGAATGAGCATTATGCTCAATTGCCGCCAGATTGGGGAAAGACGCTGTCGATAAGCTGCTCTTCTTAGCTTATGTTCTCTTGCGCCTCGAGGTTACTATCGGTCTTTTTTAAGTAGGACCTTCATCCTATTCTCATCTCGACGATGCCTTGTTGACTATAGACTCGTCATTACGGTGGGACCGTCGAGTATCGATTTTTTTAAAGTATAAAAGTAAGAGCAAGATCTCTTTTTATCGATTTGGATAAAAAAAGACCTCGATTCTCTTGAAAAAGCCTTTATTGTCCCCATTTCGATTACAGCGTGTTGAAACGAGGTGATGGATTTTTTAGCACTTAGGCGAGTTTTTATCAGATTGACGGGTTCCGGCTTGGGGTTTAACTCGACAGCAAAAGCTTGGGTCGGTAGAATGTCGCGTCTAAATTTTTGTCCTGAGACTAATCAGAGATACCTTTATTCGGCGCAAATCGGCAAAGATATCACTCATTAGTCCGGCGTGAAGGTGAGTTAACTGGATACGCCGATGCTCAATGTTTTATCGCTAAGTGTTCAATCGAGCACCACACAAGGATGCAGCCAGTCAACGTATTGGCTCATGATGCTCAGTAATACTGAGCCAGTTTTGAGGTTTATAAATAATGCAAGTTACTGTTGAAACGCTAGAAGGCCTAGAGCGCCGTCTCAATATTACTGTTCCAGCTGCAAACATCGAAGATGCGGTGACAGCGGAACTACGCAACATCGCGAAAAACCGTCGTTTTGATGGTTTCCGTAAAGGCAAAGTGCCAATGAAGATGGTTGCTAAGATGTACGGCAAAGCAGTACGTCAAGATATGCTTGGAGAAGTGATGCAGCGTCACTTTATCGAAGCTATCGTAAAAGAAAAAATCAACCCAGCGGGCGCACCAACGTTTGCTCCTGTTTCAATGGAAGAAGGCCAAGATTTGGTATTCACCGCTACTTTTGAAGTTTATCCAGAAGTTGAGTTGAAAGGTTTAGAAAACATTACGGTAGAAAAACCAGCAGCAGAAGTGACCGACGCCGACGTCGCTGAAATGCTAGAAACGCTTCGTAAGCAGCAAGCGACTTGGGTAGAAGTGGATGAAGCGGCTGAAGAAGGTAAGCGTGTTTCTATCGACTTCATCGGTTCGATTGACGGTGAAGAGTTTGAAGGCGGCAAAGCGGAAAACTTCCCACTAGAAATGGGCGCAGGCCGTATGATCCCTGGTTTTGAAGACGGTATTGCTGGAAAAACCAAAGGCATGGAATTTGAAATCGACGTGACTTTCCCAGAAGATTACCATGCGGAAAATCTAAAAGGTAAAGCGGCTAAGTTTGCTATCAAAGTAAACAAAGTTGAAGCTCGTGAGCTACCAGAATTGAACGATGAATTTGTTGCTAAATTTGGCGTTGCAGACGGTGGTCTTGAAGGTCTTAAAGCTGAAGTTCGCAAAAACATGGAACGTGAGCTAAAGCAAGCGATCAAAACACGCGTTAAAGAGCAAGCGATTGAAGGCTTAGTAAAAGAGAACGAACTACTGGTTCCTTCTGCTTTGGTTGACCAAGAAATCAACGTACTACGTCAGCAAGCAGCCCAACGTTTTGGTGGTAACACTGAAGCGGCTAACCAACTTCCACGTGAGCTATTTGAAGAACAAGCGAAACGCCGTGTTGTTGTTGGCCTACTACTTGGTGAAGTGATCCGTACTCAAGAGCTGAAAGCGGATGAAGAGAAAGTAAAAGCGATCATCGAAGAGATGGCCACCGCTTATGAAGATCCAAGTGAAGTGATTGCTTACTACCAGCAAAATGAGCAAATGATGAACAACATGCGCAATGTAGCTCTAGAAGAGCAAGCGATTGATGCCATCATTGCCAAAGCACAAGTAACGGAAAAAACCGTTAGCTTTAATGAGCTAATGAACCCAGAAGCGGCTTAATTTTAGTCGGTGATCAGCAAGAAGGGTTGACGAAACCTCGACTCTTCTGCTAACAATGGTCCGTGTGATGCCCATCATTCGGGCCATTTATTTTAGGGATATTAAGACTATGAGCTACCAAGAAAAAAATGCAATGTCGCCAATTATTGACGCGCTAGTACCCATGGTGGTGGAACAAACTTCTCGTGGTGAGCGCTCATACGACATCTATTCTCGCTTATTGAAAGACCGTGTTATTTTCCTAACGGGTCAAGTAGAAGATCACATGGCAAATCTTGTCGTGGCTCAACTGCTTTTCTTAGAATCTGAAAATCCAGATAAAGATATTTTTCTATACATCAACTCACCCGGTGGCAGCGTAACCGCAGGTATGTCGATTTATGACACGATGCAGTTTATTAAACCGAATGTAAGTACCCTGTGTGTTGGACAAGCTTGCTCTATGGGCGCTTTTTTATTGGCAGGTGGTGCTCCTGGCAAACGTTACGTTCTGCCTAACTCACGTGTCATGATTCACCAACCACTCGGTGGATTCCAAGGGCAGGCATCGGATATTCAGATCCATGCACAAGAAATTTTGAGCATCAAGAATAAATTAAATACGCTACTTGCAGAGCATACCGGACAGCCACTAGATGTCATTGAACGTGATACTGACCGAGATAACTTTATGTCAGCGCAGCAAGCAGTCGATTACGGTATTGTTGATGCGATACTTACCCATCGCGGTGAATAACAATCGTAATAATTGATTAACGCAATTTGGGGTAAATTGTTATACACTCAAATTATCAAGAGTAAAGGCTAAGAGGTTAGCGAATGACAGATAAAAGCAAAGAGGGTAGTAGCAGTAAGCTACTGTACTGCTCTTTCTGTGGCAAAAGCCAGCACGAAGTTCGCAAGCTAATCGCAGGTCCTTCAGTCTACATTTGTGATGAATGTGTCGATCTTTGTAACGATATTATTCGTGAAGAGATCAAAGATGTTTTACCGAAGAAAGAGTCGTCGGCGTTACCAACACCGCGTGAAATTCGTGAACATCTTGATGACTATGTGATTGGCCAAGAACACGCGAAAAAAGTGCTCGCTGTTGCGGTATATAACCACTATAAGCGTTTACGTAACGGTGATACGACCAGTGATGGTGTGGAACTCGGTAAAAGTAATATTTTGCTGATCGGTCCAACCGGTAGCGGTAAAACACTGTTGGCAGAAACGTTAGCTCGCTTTTTGGATGTGCCATTTACTATGGCCGATGCTACGACCCTGACGGAAGCGGGTTATGTGGGCGAAGATGTTGAAAACATCATCCAAAAATTGCTACAGAAATGCGATTACGACGTTGCAAAAGCGGAGCGCGGAATCGTGTATATTGATGAAATCGATAAGATTTCACGCAAAGCAGAAAATCCGTCGATCACTCGAGATGTCTCTGGTGAAGGCGTTCAACAAGCACTGCTTAAATTGGTTGAAGGTACCGTTGCTTCTGTTCCGCCACAAGGTGGACGTAAGCATCCTCAGCAAGAGTTTTTGCAGGTTGATACCTCCAAAATCCTCTTCATTTGTGGTGGTGCTTTCTCTGGTTTGGATAAGGTGATTGAGCAACGCGTTGCTAAAGGCACTGGGATTGGTTTTGGTGCTGAAGTTCGTTCAAAAGACAACAGTAAGTCATTGAGTGAATTATTCACCCAAGTTGAGCCAGAAGATTTGGTTAAATACGGTCTGATTCCTGAGTTTATTGGTCGTTTACCAGTGACCGCAACGTTGACGGAGTTGGATGAAAAAGCGTTAATTCAAATCTTGTGTGAGCCTAAAAACGCGCTGACTAAACAGTACGCTGCTCTTTTCGAGTTAGAGAAAGCAGAACTTGAATTTCGTGAAGATGCCTTGCGTGCTATCGCTGCTAAAGCGATGAAACGCAAAACAGGAGCACGTGGTTTACGTTCAATTCTCGAAAATGTCCTGTTAGAAACCATGTACGAGCTCCCTTCAATGGCAGACGTTGAAAAAGTCGTGATTGACGAATCCGTCATTAATGGTGAGTCAGAGCCGCTACTTATTTATTCTGGAAATGAGAGTCAGGCAGCAGGCGCTGAGTAAAAAGTGTTCAACCATTTTTAAAAGGAGGTAGTGATACCTCCTTTTTTTAATTCCGTCATTGAATCCAGTCAGTTAGGCCCCATATACTCCGATATACATAAAAGCGGAAGAGAGAATAATATGAACTTGGAACGTTCCGAGCGTATCGAGATCCCAGTACTACCTCTGCGCGATGTGGTGGTATACCCACATATGGTCATTCCTCTGTTTGTTGGCCGTGAAAAATCCATCCAATGCTTAGAAGCGGCGATGGATAACAACAAACAAGTGCTCTTGGTTGCTCAAAAACAAGCTGAAACCGATGAGCCGAAAGTTTCCGATCTATTTGCAGTAGGAACGGTAGCGACCATTCTTCAACTATTAAAACTGCCAGACGGTACGGTCAAGGTTTTGGTTGAAGGCCAGCAGCGCGCGAAAATTAATCAATTTCATGAGGGTGATTTCTTTTCAGCAGAGGCGGAATATCTGCTGACACCAGAGTTGGATGAAAAAGAACAAGAAGTGATTGTTCGCAGTGCGATCAATCAATTTGAAGGCTTTATCAAACTGAATAAGAAAATCCCACCTGAAGTACTTACTTCACTGAATGGGATTGATGAAGCCGCTCGCTTAGCTGATACCATCGCCGCTCACATGCCTTTAAAATTGGTGGATAAGCAAAAAGTATTAGAGATTTTAGACATTTCTGAGCGTTTAGAATTTTTAATGGGGCAAATGGAGTCGGAAATCGATCTGTTACAAGTTGAGAAGCGTATTCGCACTCGAGTGAAAAAACAGATGGAGAAATCTCAGCGTGAGTATTATTTGAATGAGCAAATGAAAGCTATTCAAAAAGAGCTCGGTGAGATGGACGACACGCCTGATGAATTCGAGACTCTGCAAAAGAAAATCGATGATTCAAAAATGCCCAAAGAAGCTCGCGATAAAACTCAGCAAGAGCTACACAAACTCAAAATGATGTCACCGATGTCAGCAGAAGCAACCGTGGTGCGTAGCTACATCGATTGGATGGTCAGCGTGCCTTGGACGAAGCGTTCGAAGGTTAAAAAAGATCTCGCGAAAGCGGAAGAAATCCTTAACGCTGATCATTACGGTTTGAAACGAGTTAAAGAGCGCATCTTAGAGTATCTTGCGGTGCAAACTCGGATCAATAAACTCAAAGGCCCTATCCTATGTTTGGTTGGACCTCCAGGGGTTGGTAAAACGTCATTAGGTCGTTCTATTGCATCAGCAACGGGTCGCCAGTATGTGCGTATGGCATTAGGTGGGGTACGTGATGAGGCGGAGATTCGTGGTCACCGTCGGACTTACATTGGCTCACTGCCTGGAAAATTAATTCAGAAAATGGCTAAGGTTGGGGTAAAAAACCCACTTTTCCTGTTGGACGAAATTGATAAAATGTCTTCAGACATGCGTGGCGATCCTGCTTCAGCGCTGTTAGAAGTTTTGGACCCAGAACAGAACAATTCGTTTAACGACCATTACTTGGAAGTGGATTACGATTTATCTGATGTGATGTTCGTTGCGACATCAAACTCGATGAATATTCCAGGGCCACTGCTGGATCGTATGGAAGTGATTCGCTTGTCTGGTTATACCGAAGATGAGAAGCTCAATATTGCTAAGCGCCATTTGGTGAATAAGCAGATTGAGCGTAATGGACTAAAGCCCAGCGAAATCATCATCGAAGATTCAGCGATCACTGGCATTATTCGCTATTACACGCGTGAAGCTGGTGTGCGTGGACTGGAACGCGAAATTTCGAAAATTTGTCGTAAAGCGGTGAAGAAGATCCTGCTCAATGCCTCAGTGAAAACGGTAACGGTCAACCAAGAAAACTTAAAAGAGTTTTTAGGGGTACAGCGTTTTGATTACGGTAAAGCCGATGATAGTAATCGAATTGGTCAAGTAACGGGGTTAGCGTGGACAGAAGTTGGTGGTGACTTACTGACGATTGAGACTCAATCGATGCCAGGTAAAGGTAAGTTAACCCAAACGGGTTCACTTGGCGATGTGATGCAAGAGTCTATTCAGGCCGCCATGACCGTCGTTCGTTCTCGTGCTGATAAATTAGGCATCAATAGCGATTTTTACGAGAAAAAAGACATCCATGTCCACGTTCCTGAAGGCGCAACTCCGAAGGATGGGCCAAGCGCCGGTATTGCAATGTGTACGGCACTGGTATCAAGCTTAACGGGTAACCCTGTTAAAGCTGAAGTCGCAATGACGGGAGAAATCACGTTACGTGGTGAAGTGCTCCCTATCGGTGGCTTAAAAGAGAAGTTGTTAGCAGCGCATCGTGGCGGTATAAAAATGGTCTTAATTCCAAAAGACAATGAACGTGATTTGGAAGAGATCCCAGATAATGTCATCGCAGATTTACAAGTGATCCCTGTCCAGTGGATCGATGAAGTCTTGCAGCTTGCCTTAGAAAATGACCCAGCTGGGGTTAGTTTTGCTGTTGTAAAATAGTGATGTGTAGCAAAAATAACTAAAAGATTACGCTGATAGGTCGAAAAAGGCTTGTCAGCGTTTTTTTTGGGAGCTAACGTTACCAACTATGGCTTAAGCCCTGTTGTAATAAGGCATTAAGCCTGTTTTTAATCTTAATGGAACGAAATCGGCACCGAACAAAACAATAACTTGGTGACCAAAGGGGAATTACAGTGAATAAGACACAACTAGTAGAAAAAATCGCAGAAAATGCGGATATTTCCAAAGCATCCGCAGGTCGCGCACTGGATGCATTTATCGAAGCAGTGACCGATACACTTCAATCTGGTGATCAAGTAGCGTTAGTAGGTTTTGGTACTTTCTCTGTCCGCTCACGCGCAGCTCGTACTGGCCGTAACCCTAAAACGGGTGAAGAGATCCAAATTGCTGAAGCTAAAGTACCCGCGTTTAAGGCTGGCAAAGCTTTAAAAGACGCTTGTAACTAATACAGGGTGTTTTTTGCCGTTTTAACGCAAAAATAATTCGAACCTTTTGAAATTATGCGCATCCTACTGATGCGCATTTCTTTTTCTGATATTATCGCGCTATTCAATTTTGGCTGAAGCATTTAGCTTCAAACCCGGAGAGCAGTACAACTATGATGGAACGATTACGCGAAGGCGTGAACAGCATCGCGGTGAAAATTATCCTAGGACTCATCATCCTATCGTTTATCTTTGCAGGCGTGGGTAACTATATCGTTGGCGGCGGCAATAATGCAGCGGCCAAAGTCGGCAAGACAGAGATCAGTCGTGGGGAATTTGAACAGGCGTATCAAAATGAACGTAATCGCATGCAGTCACAACTTGGCGATTACTTTTCTACATTACTAGCAGACCCAACTTATGTCGCTTCACTACGACGCTCAGTGCTTGATAGCATGATCAATGATATTTTAATTGAGCAGCATGCACAGTCGCTCGGTTTACGTGTAAGTGATAATCAAGTTCGTCAAGCCATTATTGCCATGCCAGAGTTCCAGTCGGCAGGTCAATTTGATCAAAATATCTATCAATCTGCTCTGCGTCGTGCAGGGTTTACCCCCGATGCTTTTGCCGAGTATATGCGTCGTAGTCTGGTCCGTGATCAACTGGTTGCGGCTTTACAGACCAGCGAGTTTACTTTACCCGGTGAAGTCGAAGGGTTGAGTGCGTTAGTGGCTCAAGCTAGAGATGTGCGAACCATCACGCTACCGACCACTGATTTCGCAAAAGAGGTTCAGCTAACAGATCAAGAGATTGAGCAGTATTATCAACAAAATGATGATCGATATACTCGTCCGGAACAGATGAGAATTTCTTATATCGAGTTGTCAGCGCAGCAGTTGAAACAAGCCATCACCATTACGGATGAGCAGACCAAAGCATTCTATGATGCGCATCAAGATAAATATGCTTCTAAAGAACAGCGTAAAGTCAGCCACATCATGATCCAAGGTGATGATCAACAAGCAGCTCAGGCGATTTTAGATCAATTACACAATGGGGCGGACTTTGCTCAATTGGCGAAAGAGAAATCACAAGACATTGGGAGTTCCCAAGAGGGTGGTGAGCTAGGTTGGATTGAACGTGATACGATGGATGCGGCTTTTGAAAGTGCGGCTTTTGCTCTTCAACAAGTCGGTGAAATTAGCGGGCTGGTAAAATCGGATTTCGGCTACCACATCATTAAACTTGATGAACTTAAGGCTCCAGTGATTAAGCCTTATGAGCAAGTTGCTGCTGAGATAAAAGCAGAGTTACAAGATCAGCAAGCGGTTGATCGGTTTTATCAACTACAAACTGAGCTAGAGCGTATTGCTTTTGAGTCACCAGACTCGTTAGATGAAGCCGCTAAGGCAATTGGCGCAGACATTCAACGTACGGATTTTATTTCAGTCGCAGAATTGCCTGCTACATTGAGTGCTCCAGCGGTTATACAAGCGCTGCGACAGCCAGAAGTCAAAGAAGATCAACTGAACTCGGATGCAATTGAAATTGCCCCTGAGCATGTTGTGGTTGTCCGTGTTGAGCAAACTCGTCCAGAAATTATTTTACCGTTGGCCGAGGTTCGTGAGCAAATCGTTGCGACGTTATCGCGTTTAAAAGCGGAACAGCAAGCATTGCAATTGGCAAACGATTTAGTCACGGCTTTAAACGCTGGCGATAATAGTTTATTAGACGACCATCAATTAGCCTTTAGTGAGGTTCAGCGTATGGATAGAAGTTCTCCATTGGCTGAAATCGTCTTCTCTATGCCGAAGCCAGAAGGCGAGCATCATGTTTATGCACATGGCAAAGATGCACAAGGCAACGTTGTTGTTATCGCTTTAGCTGCTGTGACGACTGAGGCTGACCCACAATTGAATCAGCAAATTGGCGCTCAGTTATCTCGCATTGGACTACAACAGAATGTTGAGGGTATTTTGGGTGTATTGCGTCAAAATACGAAAATCCAATATTATGGTTTAGAGCAATAACGGCCTGTTGTGTAAATAACATGTTTGTCATTTTGGGCTGCATTTGCAGCCCATTTTATTTTCTTGTTTTGTTCAAATAGTCGATGTGACTAATCCTTTATTATCGTCTTGTCTACCCCTGTGCTATGAGAAAATACAACGTTGTTGCTCACCAAGATCCAGCGTGTTCGACCGGTGATTCTTGTTCATCTGGTGGTGTAGGGATGCGATAAACACTTAAACAAGGAAGGAACAATGGTTAAGAATTATTTACTTGCCCTGCTGTTGGGCTTAAGCCTGCCTGTTAGCCAAGCGATGAGCGAAGAAACGGTCAGCGTTAATCAGGGCTTTGAGATCACAGTGAATGTTAATACCGCCTCGGCAGAAGAGATCGCGACTTTGTTACAAGGCATTGGCTTGCAAAAAGCTCAGGCGATTGTTGAATATCGTGAGATAAATGGTCAGTTTTTAACAAAAGAAGATCTAACTAAAGTGAAGGGAATCGGGCCAGCAATCGTGGCAAGAAACGATAAACGTATTTTACTGTAATGTGAACCACCCGCGAACAAGAAACTCAGGCTTAGCCCTGAGTTTTTTTATGAGGGGGACTCCTCGTCTGAAACTCGCATCTTATTGCCAGTTCAGTATATAATTCATCGTTGACCAATCACGCGATGAGTCGTGAACTAAACGAATGGAGTAAAGCATGTCCTTGCAAACAACGGTAATTACCGTGGATGGACCTAGTGGCGCTGGTAAAGGCACACTGTGTATGTTGTTGGCGAAAAAGCTCGGTTTTCAACTGTTAGATTCGGGCGCAATCTATCGCGTACTTGCCTTAGCCGCGATTCATCATGGCGTTGACCCTGACTCTGAAGAGGCATTAGTTCCTCTAGCCACACACCTTGATGTTGAGTTCATTGCTGAAGGCGACTTGGTTAAAGTAATTTTAGAAGGTGAAGACGTTTCTAAGGCCTTGCGTAAAGAAGAAACGGGTATGGCCGCTTCAAAAATTGCTGCCTTGCCTCGTGTCCGTGAGGCGTTATTGCGTAGACAGCGTGCGTTCGAGCAAGGTAAAGGCTTAGTGGCCGATGGGCGAGATATGGGAACCGTGGTCTTTCCTGAAGCTGCGGTAAAAATTTTCCTTGATGCAAGTGCAGAAGAGCGTGCGCGTAGACGCTATAAGCAGTTGCAACTGAAGGGCCTTGATGTTAAATTTGACGCCCTTTTAAGCGAAATTCAAGAACGTGACGATAGAGATCGTAATCGTTCAGTGGCGCCACTGCGTCCAGCGGAAGGTTCGCTATTATTAGATTCAACGACTTTGTCTATCGACGAGGTTGTGGCTCAAGCATTACAATACATCGAATCGAAGTTAGCGGAATAAACCACGTTAGCTAAGAACGTTGGTCGCAAGGATGATGACTGGCGATTTTAACAACCCCATGCGGTAGGATACCCGTGGACGTTTAATTATTGAAGATTAAATACATGACTGAATCTTTTGCTCAACTCTTTGAAGAGTTTCTAAACGAAACCCAATTTCAACAAGGTACTATCGTTAAAGGTACTGTAGTTGCGATTGAAAATGGCTATGTACTTGTTGATGCAGGCCTTAAGTCTGAGTCTGCTATTCCAGCAGAACAGTTCAAAAACGCTGCGGGCGAACTAGAAGTAGAAGTTGGTTCAGAAGTTGACGTAGCACTTGACGCTGTTGAAGACGGTTTCGGTGAAACTCAACTTTCTCGTGAGAAAGCTAAGCGTCACGAAGCTTGGATCGTTCTTGAGAAAGCTTACGAAGAAGCTGAAACGGTTATCGGTATCATCAATGGTAAAGTTAAAGGTGGCTTCACTGTTGAATTGAACGGTATTCGTGCATTCCTTCCAGGCTCTCTAGTTGACGTACGTCCTATTCGTGACACTGCTCACCTAGAAAACAAAGAGCTAGAGTTCAAAGTTATCAAGCTAGACCAGAAGCGTAACAACGTTGTTGTTTCTCGTCGTGCTGTTATCGAATCAGAAAGCAGTGTTGAGCGTGACGAACTTCTTGAAACTCTACAAGAAGGTACTGAAGTTAAAGGTATCGTTAAGAACCTTACTGATTACGGTGCATTCGTTGATCTTGGCGGTGTTGATGGTCTACTACATATCACTGATATGGCGTGGAAACGTGTTAAGCACCCATCAGAGATCGTTAACGTTGGTGACGAAATCCTAGTTAAAGTTCTTAAGTTTGACCGTGACCGCACTCGTGTATCACTAGGTCTAAAACAGCTAGGCGAAGATCCATGGGTAGCTATCGCTAAGCGTTACCCAGAAGGTCACCGACTAACTGGTCGTGTTACTAACCTAACAGATTACGGCTGCTTCGTAGAAATCGAAGAAGGCGTTGAAGGTCTAGTACACGTTTCAGAAATGGATTGGACTAACAAGAACATCCACCCATCTAAAGTTGTTAATGTTGGCGACGAAGTAGATGTGATGGTTCTTGATATCGATGAAGAGCGTCGTCGTATTTCTCTAGGTCTAAAACAGTGTAAAGCTAACCCTTGGCAGTCATTCGCTGAAGCGCAAGCTAAAGGCGACAAAGTAACTGGTAAGATCAAGTCTATCACTGATTTCGGTATCTTTATCGGTCTTGACGGTGGTATCGATGGTCTTGTTCACCTATCTGACATCTCTTGGAATGTTCCTGGAGAAGAAGCGGTACGTGATTACAAGAAAGGCGATGAGATCTCAGCAGTTGTTCTAGCAGTAGATGCAGAGCGTGAGCGCATCTCTCTAGGCGTTAAGCAAATGGAAAATGACCCATTCAATGCTTACGTTGCAGACAACAAGAAAGGCACTCTAGTTAACGGTACAGTAACAGCCGTTGATGCTAAAGGCGCAACGATCACTCTTGAAGATGGCGTAGAAGGTTATATCCGCGCTTCTGAAATTGCTCGTGACCGCATTGAAGATGCCTCTCTTCTTCTAAGCGTTGGTGATAAAGTTGAAGCGAAATTTACTGGTGTTGACCGTAAAAACCGCGTAATCAACCTATCTATCAAAGCGAAAGATGAAGCTGATGAGCAAGAAGCAATGGCAACTATCAACAAGCAAGATGAAGCTGCTTTTGGTAATGCAATGGCTGATGCTTTCAAAGCTGCTAAAGGCGAATAAGTTAAATTCGTAAATAGAAAGGAACCTGCATAGGTTCCTTTTTTTTGCCTTTTCTCTACAAAATTAAGCAAGTGTTTGTTGGAACTGCTATTACTGACTATAATCAAGGTAAAAACTCAATGAGGGAAACTATGACTAAGTCTGAATTGATAGAAAGGCTGTGTGCAGTACAAACGCATCTGTCAGCCAAAGAAATTGAAGATGCCGTAAAAGATGTTCTTGAACACATGTCCAAAACGTTAGAAGACGGAGAGAGAATCGAAATTCGTGGTTTCGGCAGTTTCTCTTTACACTATCGTGAGCCTCGCATTGGACGTAATCCGAAGACTGGCGAAAAAGTAGAGTTAGAGGGAAAATATGTACCTCACTTTAAGCCGGGTAAAGAACTACGTGAGCGGGTTAACCAGAACATTTAGTAATACGACAAGTACACCAGCGGCATGCTTTTTCAGTATGCCGCTTTTTTGTGTCTCAAAAGTCACTGGATTATTAGATTGAGCATGGTTTGTCAGACGAATTTACTGCATAATCAGCAAGCGAATTGGTGAATATGAACCTAAATAGGATAGGTATTATGAAAATAATAAAAATTATCGTGTTATTGGCCTTATTTCTTATCGCGTTAGCGTTAGGTGCTCAAAATCAAGCGATCGTGACGTTTAATTATCTGCTTGCCCAAGGTGAGTTTTACTTATCAACATTATTGGGCGGCGTGTTTGTGACCGGTTTTTTAGTGGCTTGGATTTTATTTGGTGGTTTGTATCTTAAAGCGAAGCTTGAGATACGTAAGCTTAATCGTAAAATAGCCAAGCAAGTTGTGCCGCAAACGCCAATCAAGCCAAAAGCTAATCTGGAATAATTAATGTTAGAACTTCTCTTCTTGCTCTTGCCCATTGCTGCCGCTTACGGATGGTATATGGGCAATCGTAGCGCCCAGCAAGACAAGCAGAAGCACTCTCACCAAATCTCCCGTCAATACGTTACGGGGTTAAACTTATTACTTTCTGATCAATCTGATAAAGCCGTTGACCATTTTATTGAACTGCTTCAAGTTGATAATGAAACGATTGATACTCATCTTGCGTTAGGTAATCTGTTTCGTTCCCGTGGTGAAGTCGATCGCGCCATTCGCATCCACCAGAATCTTATTTCTCGATCAGGTTTAACGATTGATCAAAAAAATCTCGCACTGCAACAGCTTGCTAAAGACTATATGGTGGCAGGTTTTCTCGATCGCGCAGAAAAAATATTTGAACAATTGATCGATGAACCTGAGCATCGCGAGTCCGCTTTGCAACAATTAACGGCGATTTACCAACAAACACGCGAATGGCATAAAGCGATTGAGTGTGCACAGGCGTTAGTGAAGTTGGGGCGTAAGCGGATGAAAAATAGTATCGCTCATTTTTGGTGTGAGTTGGCAATGCTAGAGCAATCTGACGGGCAAGATAATAAAGCGATGCAGTTTTTTAAACGTGCATTGCATGAAGATCCTAAATGTGTCCGCGCCAGTATTTCGCTGGGTAAGCTGTGTCTCGCGAATCAGCAATATCAGCAGACGATCAGTCATTTAGAGCGTGTCTTAAGCCAAGATATTGACTTCATTGGTGAAGTGTTACCAACCTTGGCTGAATGTTATCATCACCTTGGTCAAGAAGATGCTCTGGTTGAGTTTTTGCGCCAATGTATTGATAACAATGCCGGAGTTTCTGCGGAGTTAATGCTTGCGCAGTTGGTCGCTCAACATGATGGTGTGGCAAGTGCTCAAGAGCTGTTAACTCGTCAATTAGTTAAAAACCCGACCATGAAAGGTTTTTATCGCTTAATTGGTTATCACATCGCAGAAGCGGAAGAAGGCAGAGCGAAAGCTAGCCTTTCTACCTTACAAAAATTGGTTGGAGAACAGCTAAAAGCCAAACCTCACTATCGCTGTCGTCATTGCGGATTCTCGACTCACTCGCTGTATTGGCATTGCCCCTCTTGTAAGGGGTGGGGGACAATTAAGCCGATCCGCGGTTTAGATGGTGAGTAATTCCCTCATGCATGTTTAACCAGAAATAGACCGAGCATCCATCGGTACGTATTGAATGGAACAAAGGTTAAGTATCAAAACGATAGGTCATTATTAGGAGTAAAAATGAACGACCAAAAAGTCATTGTTGCCTTGGATTATGAAAAACGAGCAGAGGCGCTTGCCTTCGTCGATAAGATTGACCCATCGAGCTGTCGATTAAAAGTGGGTAAGGAAATGTTTACCCTATTTGGCCCGGAGTTGATACGTGAATTGCATCGCCGTGACTTCTCTGTCTTTCTTGACTTAAAGTTTCATGATATTCCGAATACTTGTGCGAAAGCGGTTCGCGCTGCAGCAGAGCTTGGCGTATGGATGGTAAATGTCCATGCTAGTGGCGGTGAGCGAATGATGGTGGCCGCTCGTGAAATACTCGAACCTTATGGTAACGAGCGTCCGTTACTGATAGCGGTGACCGTATTAACCAGTATGGAGCAGGTCGATTTGGCAGGGATAGGGATTAACCTTGCGCCAGAGCAGCATGTACTACGTTTAGCGACCTTAACTAAAAATGCTGGCTTAGATGGCGTGGTCTGCTCTGCTCAAGAAGCCTCTGCATTAAAACAGCATTTAGGCTCATCGTTTAAGTTGGTTACACCGGGGATTCGTCCGGTTGGAGCTGATGTTGGTGACCAAAAACGGATTATGACGCCGATTCAAGCCCTAGAAGCGGGCTCGGACTATTTAGTGATTGGACGGCCTATCACTCAAGCTAATCATCCCGCTCAAGTCTTAGCTGAGATTAATGCCTCACTGATGGCTGTTTAGCATTGAGAGTGCGCCAATTAAATTGGCGCACCGCTATGAAATTTAAAATCATCATCTTGGCTCTGGATGAGCTCAGCTTCAATAGCAGCAAAATAGTCGATACGTTGACGGATATCGTTTTCTGCAATGTGTTCAGCTAATGCTAGATAATCTTGATAGTGCCGAGCCTCAGAACGCAATAATGAGAGATAGAATCGTCCAATCTCTTCCGGTAAGTGAGGGGCTAACTTAGCAAATCGTTCGCAAGATCGAGCTTCGATAAACGCACCGATGATCAATTTATCAATCAATGCATCCGGTTCGAAGGTTTTAACATGCTTAAGCATGCCTTTGGCATAACGACTCGCATTGATTGGCTGATACTCTAACTCTTGGCGTTCAATAATTTCTGCTACTTGATAAAAATGATGCAACTCTTCTTTGATCAATAAAACCATTTTCTCAATCATCGCTTCGCCATAGGCACAGTCACTTCTCGCGTGAATCGATTTCGACAACTGACTGGTTCCTTTGAGAGAAAGCAAATCGCCTTGGCATTGATAAGCAAAACGTTCATAGGGTTGAATTAAGGCTGTCAATTGCTGAGCGGCTTCATCGGTTAGCACATAGCGTTTGAGTAAAAAAATGGCGCTTTGCGCCGCCTTCAGCTCACACAATAAATGATCTCGTAAAATAACGTTTAAATTCTCAGGTCGTTTGGCTTGAACTATCCAAGAGTCGGGCGTTGGGCAGAGTAGGAATTGCTCAATTGGAGCGAGTAATGGTTGAATGGCGGTCTGTATCATGGTCATTAAAAAGTATCGGCTTAAGCTATCATTTGGATCAGTAGTGATAGGATGAACTTGACGTGGAGCCCCAATCATACCATTAGTCGATATTCATGGGGAACAATGGTAACGTCCTATACGGTCACTTGTCTCGGGATAAAAGACGGTAAATGGTGAACTGTCGTCTGTCTGGCATTTGATGATGGAGGATGGCTATGGGAGCTGTCCCTTTACCACTTTTTCTTCTCACCAAATAATGCTTCCATATCACTGTTGCGCTCTTTGTCTTCCATTTGTTGGACATCAGCAGCACTTTTAGTTTGACGGCGTTGTTCAATGTCATCATGCATGGTTTGTAGTTTTTCTCTTGCTTGAGTCGAATAGCTGTCGTTTTTGGTATTAAGAACATCAATCCCTTTGCGGAGAAGTTGCAGTGCGGTACCTGGTTGCCCACGAACAATCGAATCGTTGGCACGCTTAATCACGTTTTCAATATTAATTCGAATTTGAATGGTTTCAAGCCGAGCGTTTTCTGCGACGAAGGCTTGGGTATCAAAACGACCTTTGTTGTGTTCACTGCGTACCGTATCTCGGAGTCGTTTAACCAGTTTGAGCATGACAATGGCTTGCTTATCGCTACTTGGAACTTTAAACGGCGTACTTTCTCCACCGGGATGGTTTTCTTTTAGGTGTTTAATTTGTGCCTGCATATTTTCGACGCGCTGTGCCAATTGCTTATTTTTGGGATCTAAATCAAGCATGTTTTGCAGAGCATCAAGAATTCGGTTATTTAAACAAACCAGCAAATCTTTACTAAATGGCATATGATGCGCATTACCGATTAAATCTTCAGTAGCATCAATAATGGTTAGATAACGTGCAGATTCTTGTTTCTTGGCCGTTTCTATTTTCAATCGATACTGCAACATAATGTTGTAGCCTAAGATCAAAACCAGAAGCACGACTCCGAGAGCGATAAGTAAACCTATATTCATAAAATCCGTATCTTTTTTAGAGCCCGATAATAAAGGATACACTATCCTACCTGTATCGACATCACCAACAAATAGACAATCTTAATTATTTATGTGTTAAGCATAAAAAAGTGTAACCGAGCCGTCATTTTAGATGAGGATAGGCGATCTATTGGCAGTATAGTACGTTTTTTTGCCAATGGTCTTCTTTCTTCCTCGTTAACTTGACCCTAAAATAGCGCTTTAGTTAGGGGGCATAATGCAGACACTTTTTACTCAGCTCGATACATTTCTTTCTCAAACCGCATTGTTTTGGCGTTTTGAGCCCTTTCATCATAATGTGGATGATGCTGATCATTGGTATGGGGTTAACTCTGAACTGGATCGTTGGCTTAACTCGCTCTCTCCACAGCAAATAGCTCAACTGAAACAGCAACCGGATGTTTTGCTTTGCCATCTATCGATATATATTGAAGGACTTGCTGAGATCATTGCCAGCACTCACGATTTTCTTGTAAAGCAGCCATTACTCACGGTATTGCCTACTGACGAGAATACGCAAAGGCTGCATTCGCTCTATACGGGTATTCCTGGACGAAAAATTGAACAAATCAAGCGATTGGGACAACAGTTGATTGCTCGGCATCAAGGTCAATCATGGTTAGAGTGGTGTGCAGGTAAAGGGTATCTGGGGCGTTTTTTAGCCACTTATTCTGATAGTCCAGTGCTCAGTTTTGAATATCAAGAGGCCTTATGTCTACAAGGACAAGCTGAAGCGGATAAGCGCCAATTAGCGATGATGTTTGTGCAAGGCGATGCTTTTAAACCGAGTAGCCAAAAGTTGTTTAAACCCTGTCAACATGCTGTGGCTTTGCACGCTTGTGGTGATTTACATGTGCGCTTAATGCAATACGCTGCGCAAGCTTCGGTGTCTGCAGTGAGTGTTGCGCCTTGTTGTTATCATCTTATCGAAGCGGATCACTATCAACCATTATCGAGTTTAGGTCAGCAGTCTGGGTTGAATCTCACTCGCCAAGAGTTACGTATTCCTGTTCAAGAGACGGTTACTGGAGGTGAGCGAGTGAAACGTCACCGTCAACAAGAGATGAGTTATCGCTTAGGCTGGGATGAGTTACTTAAAGCGGAATTAGGCTTAATAGACTATCAACCGACACCAAGCATTAAAAAATCACAGCTTTCTGAAGGCTTTAAAGCATTTTGTCTTTGGGCAGCAGAACAAAAAGGCTTTTTGTTGGCGTTAGATAAGATTAATTTTGCGAACTATGAACAGCAAGGGTTAGCCCGTTATTGGCGTATGGAAAAATTGAGCCTTGTTCAACAAGGCTTTAGACGCTTATTAGAAATGTGGCTCGTTTGTGATAAGGCGCTGTTCTTAGAAGAGCAAGGTTATCAAGTGTCAGTCAGTGAATTTTGTCCGCGAGAGGTAACACCAAGAAACTTGCTCATTCATGCCAAGCAGGCTTCTTTACTGGGGTAAAGCGGTCGTATCAGTCGACACTATTGTTACGTGCAGCCAGTTTTAGCGTCGACTTAAACTCAATGCGTAGATTTTAGCGCCTCTATCGCGTTGATATAAGGTAAATTAAAGCTGTCTGCGACTTCTTTACAAGTTACTTGTCCTTTGAGGATGTTCAGTCCCGCCAATAATCCTTTATCCTCGAGCAACGCTCGTTGATAACCCAGATTGGCAAGTTTTACAATGTAGGGAAGGGTAGCGTTATTGAGAGCAAAAGTGGAGGTTCGCGCCACGGCTCCCGGCATATTTGCGACACAGTAGTGAACCACATCATGCACGACATAACTAGGTTGATCGTGGGTTGTGGGATGAGAAGTCGCGAAGCATCCCCCCTGATCGATAGCGACATCAACAACCACCGATCCGGGTTTCATGCATTTAATATGTTGTTCATTGACCAATTTTGGTGCGCTGGCTCCAGGGATCAACACCGCACCAATCACTAGATCGGCGTGAATAATTTGTTGTTCAATGACGTCAGCGGTGGAGTAGAGCAGTGTTGCTCGACCTTGGAACTCTTCATCTAATTTGCGTAAGGTTTCTAGATTACGGTCGAGTAGAGTGACATTCGCACGTAAGCCAATGGCGATTCTTGCGGCACTCGCGCCGACTACTCCACCCCCCAATATCAATACATTGGCTGGCGCAACACCGGGCACGCCACCGAGGAGAATTCCCATTCCTTTGTGAGATTTTTCCAACATACGAGCTCCGGCTTGAATGGACATTCTGCCAGCCACCTCAGACATTGGTGCTAGTAGTGGTAATCGACCCATACTATCTGTTACAGTTTCATAGGCAATACAGACAGCATTACTCTTGATAAGTGCTTCAGTTTGTGGAAAATCTGGAGCAAGATGCAAATAGGCAAATAAAATTTGCCCTTCTTTGAGCATAGCGCGTTCTGTGGCTTGAGGTTCTTTGACCTTAACGAGCATTTCGGCTTGCGAGTATACGTTTGCTGCATTAGGAACAATGGATGCCCCTGCAGCGATATAATCATCGTCTGAAAAGCCGATACCGGATCCTGCTTCGGTTTCGACAATCACTTGGTGGCCATGTAAAGTAAGCTCTCTTACACTGGCGGGTATCATTCCCACGCGATATTCGTGGTTTTTGATCTCTTTAGGTACACCAATAATCATTCTAACTCCTTACATGAATCATTCATGTTGGGTTTTTGTTGGAATTTTGTGTCGAGTTTATGACTAGTATAGTTGTGCGTATATAAAGTTTGATGCTGAATATGAAGAAGTTGTAATATATTTTTTTGCAAGGAAGTAATAAGGTGGAATAAAAAATGGCAGACAACTATAAAAGGCCCTCCAAGGATCTTGACCGTATTGATCGCAATATCTTAAATGAGTTGCAAAAAGATGGTCGTATTTCGAATGTAGAATTATCCAAACGGGTTGGTCTCTCGCCAACCCCTTGTTTGGAGCGGGTAAGACGACTTGAGCGTCAAGGATACATTACTGGGTATACTGCCCTGTTAAATCCCCAGTATCTTGATGCCTCACTGCTCGTGTTTGTTGAGATTACCCTTAATCGGGGGGCACCAGATGTTTTTGAGCAATTTAATGTTGCTGTGCAAAAACTCGATGACATCCAAGAGTGTCATCTCGTTTCTGGGGATTTCGATTATTTATTGAAAACACGAGTATCCGATATGGGAGCCTACCGTAAACTATTGGGTGATACCTTGTTGCGGTTACCTGGCGTTAACGATACGCGCACCTACGTGGTCATGGAAGAAGTGAAACAAACCAATCAACTGGTGATAAAAACTCGTTAAGCTTGATGATGTGAATAAGAGACTTCTTACCGCATTCTGACGTTGATACATTGGGTTTTTAACCGTGATATGGTTAAATCTACCAACAGTCTGAGCGGCCATCGCCGCTCAGACTGTTTTCTCCTCTCCAATATGGGTTATAGTATTTTTTATACTGGCCATTATCATAGTCAAGTTGGTATATGTTCAAACACAGTAACAATAAAGTTGAAACGATCATCAAAACCTCTGAGCAGTTGCCTCCCTCACGTTTAAATGGCAAGCAGCGTTTAAAAGAGTGTGGGCTTATCTTGGCGGTTCTCTGCTCCGTGTTACTGGCGGTAGCTTTACTGACCTTTCACCCAGCGGATCCTTCTTGGTCACAAACCGCGTGGGGTTCTGACATTCAAAATGCTGGTGGTATCGTTGGCGCTTGGGTTGCTGACACACTCTTTTTTGTTTTTGGCTCGCTGGCTTATCTATTGCCGATTATTTTTACTGTCACGGCATGGATAACGTTACGCCGTCGTGAGGAGCAAGAAAGTATTGATTTGATGCTGTGGGGGACCCGTTTACTTGGCTTAGTTATTTTGATCCTCACCAGTTGTGGGTTAGCTGATATCAATTTTGATGATATTTGGTATTTTTCGTCCGGTGGGGTGATTGGTGATGTTCTCACTAGCTTAGCATTACCGACCCTGAACTTACTTGGTACGACCTTAGTGCTGCTCTTTTTATGGGGAGCGGGGCTAACGTTATTAACCGGAATCTCTTGGTTAACGATTGTCGAGTGGCTCGGCAGTAACGGTATCCGAGGCGGTCAGTGGTTGATTAACCGTGTCCGTGGTGACAAAGACGAGCTTATCCAGCCACAGAGTGTTGATCTTGAGCCGATGTCTCCCGATGTCTCGCCTGACAATACCTCATCCGTCAATTCGATCTCTGAGCGTATTTTGGAGACGAATAATAAGATTGTTGAACGCCAGTCAACAACGACAGAGCAAGCACCGCGACGCTTCAATATTCATATTCCGGATAACCAAAATACAGAGAAACCGGAGCGGAAAGTCTCGCTTAATGCGACGATAGAAGAGTTAGAACAGCAAGCTCGTCAATACGACGACTTTGCTGAAGAACCGGATTTCACTCCCCCTGTTCAAGAAAATCCTGTTCAGCCAGTCGAATCGATAGGATCGGTGACGCTGAGCGAAGCGAACGTGGATGATGAACCTGTATTTAATCCTCAAACGTTAGAGGAAACGGAATGGGACGATCCCATGACTCAACCTGCGATATCTCGCTTAGATGTTGTTGAAGACGAGTCATCGTCGCCCACATTAAGCCACTCGCCATCATCGGAGCCGAGACTGACTGCTGATCATGAGCAGAATATTGAGATGAGTGATGACGACGATGAGAGTATTGAAGATGAGTCATTGCCATTGGACGCTGATGTTCAGGCATTTCAAAGCATGGTGTCTGATGCGCAAGCCAATATGGCGGCGACCCAAAATCCATTTTTGATGCAGCAAAATGTCAATTTGCCCAAACCTGCTGAGCCAATGCCCACTTTAGAGCTGCTGTATCATCCTGAGAAACGTGAAAACTTCATAGATCGCGTAGCGTTAGAAGAGATTGCCCGTTTAGTAGAATCAAAATTGGCTGATTATAAAATTCAAGCTCAAGTGGTGGGGATTTTTCCTGGGCCGGTGATTACGCGTTTTGAATTGGATTTAGCGCCTGGAGTCAAGGTCAGCCGAATATCGAGTTTATCGATGGATTTAGCTCGCTCCTTATCGGCGATGGCGGTACGAGTCGTAGAAGTTATTCCTGGTAAGCCTTATGTTGGCTTAGAGCTACCGAATATGAGTCGACAAACGGTGTACTTGTCGGATGTCGTCAGTAGTGCGCAATTTAAAGAGGCGAAGTCACCAACGACCATGGTTCTTGGGCAAGATATTGCTGGTGAAGCCGTGGTTGTCGATTTATCAAAAATGCCACACGTGTTAGTGGCAGGAACCACAGGTTCCGGTAAATCGGTTGGGGTTAACGTGATGATCCTCAGTATGCTTTACAAATCGACGCCAGAAGATGTGCGATTTATCATGATTGACCCTAAAATGCTCGAATTATCGGTATATGAAGGCATCCCACATTTATTGTCTGAGGTCGTCACCGATATGAAAGATGCGTCCAATGCATTGCGTTGGTGTGTCGGCGAAATGGAGCGTCGTTATAAATTAATGTCAGTATTGGGCGTGCGTAACATCAAAGGGTTTAACGATAAACTCAAAATGGCAGCGGAGGCAGGGCATCCGATTCACGATCCACTTTGGAAAGAAGGGGATAGCATGGATACCGCTCCCCCGCGTTTGGAAAAGCTGCCCTATATTGTTGTCGTCGTCGATGAGTTTGCAGACTTAATGATGGTGGTTGGTAAAAAAGTAGAAGAGTTGATCGCGCGCTTGGCGCAAAAAGCCCGAGCGGCGGGTATACACCTTATTCTTGCTACTCAACGCCCTTCAGTGGATGTGATCACCGGATTAATTAAAGCAAATATTCCAACTCGCGTGGCGTTTACCGTATCAACCAAAACGGATTCTCGAACTATTCTTGATCAAAGTGGCGCAGAGTCATTACTAGGAATGGGGGATATGCTCTATCTCCCTCCGGGGTCGAGCCATACTATTCGCGTTCATGGAGCGTTTGCGTCTGATGATGATGTCCATGCGGTGGTCAATAACTGGAAAGCTCGCGGTAAGCCTAACTATATCAGTGATATTATCGCTGGTGATCAAGGGCCAGAGTCGCTGCTGCCAGGTGAGAAAATGGACGATGATGAGGAAATGGACCCGCTATTCGATCAAGTCGTTGAACACGTTGTAGAAACTCGCCGAGGTTCGGTCTCTGGTGTCCAACGTCGGTTTAAAATTGGCTACAATCGTGCGGCAAGAATCGTTGAGCAGCTGGAGGCGCAAGGTATTGTCAGTGCACCAGGCCATAATGGTAATCGTGAAGTGCTAGCGCCTTCCTCTAACCGAGAGTAGCCTTTAAAATTAATCTATACATAAAAAGGCCCTGTGTTCAACAGGGCCTTTTTTCATCATTAAACGCGTAGGTTATTGGCTAGCTGGTTTTATCACTTGATAGCGAGTTGTAACTAAGCAAACTGCAGGACTCTGATCGGTCAGAAAAGCTTGTTTACCAGCGATACGATCGCTAGTAAGAACCATAGTTTCTTGATTCAGTTTACCTTGAAATGTCCACTTACTGAACGCTTCGTGCCTTGCGTCCGCACAATTGGTTTGTAACAAGTAACTTTCGATCGCCGTTGCCTGACATTGGCCCGCGGTATTTTCTACGGCATGAAAAGTGATATGGCTCGCTCTGTCTCGATAATCGGTGACTGTGAAGGCATGAAACAACTGATCATGGCTAATAGGGGTTATCTGCTCTAGCATGCGGTGTGGATTGAGTTTCAGTACTTCTGCCGCAAACTCAGTGAGCATGCTCTCGCAGGGCAGTGCTTGCTGCTCGGCAATAATATCCATTGAGGTTGTGGGTCTTGTCGGAGACTCAGCCATGACACTGCAAGAGATGGTACTGGTGAGCGCAATCAAAGACAGTTTTTTTGCGGAGGTAAGCACTTTTTTCTCCCGAGGTGATTAATGGGCGTGAGTGTGGTTGTTACTCATATCCAGTACCGGTAGCTCAACCGGATAAACATTTTGCGCATCATCGATCAATTCGACAACAACAGTTTGCCCAGCGACGAAGGGCGTTGCAATATCCATAAACATAATATGATAGCCACCTGGAGTAAGATCAAACTGACCATGAGCTGGCACCGTGATGCTCTCGACTTGACGCATCGACATACGGCTATTTTCCATCACCATATGATGTAACTCAGTATGTGTTGCGGCATCGCTACGTGCAGCGATGAAAACAATATCAGAGTCAGACTGGTTGACCAATGAGAGGTATCCGGCACTGACTTTGGTTCCAGGAATGGTGGCTTTCGCTTTAGGCTCTGCAATCGATAAGCCTTTACCGATAGCAATCAGTTGTTCATCTTGTAAAGAATGATGAGCATGATGATGATTAGAGGCGGCATCGCTTTCAGCCGTGAAATGACGAACGATGGTTGCTAACACGAGTAGCAAAATGACGCCAATAAAGAGTTGGACAATACGATTCATGATTAACCTTGTTTAGTTTCTTGGTAGCGTTGTAGTGTGCGTTCGATACGGGCAGCCAGTTCTGTCGGTGTTGTACTGTAGCTCATCGACGTAACAAACTGTCCATTAGGGGCGATAACAAAGAATCGGGAGACATGATCAACGGTGTAGCTCAATGCGGAATTTTGCATATTAACCATGTCATAATAGACACCATATTGGTTTGTGATTTTATTAATGTCTTCTGCAGTGCCAGTTGCGCCTTTAATTCTGGGATCAAAATGCTGCGCAAATTGATGCAATGATGTCAGATCATCGCGCGAGGGGTCGACACTGATAAACAAGCCTTGTACCTCATCACCGACCTCGGCAGGTAGCATGCGAAAAGCCGCCGACATGACGCCCATTGACGCTGGACAGACCTCGGCACAGCTCAGATAACCAAAGTAAAGTACCACTACTTTCCCTTGATAATCATCCAAATTAATGTCACCCAGTGCGGTATGAAGACTAAAGTTACCACCGATTTGATTGGGTTGTACTGGTCGCTCCCCGATGGGGACGGTTGAATATTTAACATACAAACTAATAACAATGGCGATCAAAATCGCCCCAGTTATTAAGGTGTATTTAATCGCTTTTGAACTCATGACGATAGGCCTTCTAAACTGAACGTTGGCAGTGCCGCTTGAATATCGTTATGTACTGCTACATGAGCGAAATCAACTGAAATCAATAAGCAGAACAACATGATACAAGCAATAGATAACAACATTAATTGTTTGCCCCACTGCTCGGTCGGCATCTTTTGAAAGCCAACCTTGGCGATATATAACCAATAAAGGCTAATCAATCCCATACCTAGAGCGAACCAGCTTCCCGCATATCCATGGTAAGTGAGTGCCCAACATGCCACAGCAAAGGCAATAATATAACCAATGATATGGTAGCGAGCCTTAGCGATACCTTCTTGAATAGGAAGAACAGGAATGTTAGCCGCTTTATAATCATTAAATCGATAAATGGCAATCGCATAAGAGTGGGGGATTTGCCAAATACAGAACGTTAAAAATAAAATAGCGCCACCAATATCAAGTTGATGAGTGACGGCAAAGTAACCAATGACAGGAGGACAAGCACCAGATAAACCACCAATTAAAGTACCATGCACAGAATGGCGTTTATAATAGAGGCTGTAAAAGCCGACATAAACGACAAAACCCAGTACACCGAAGCCAAAGGCAAGTTTTGAGGTGAAAAAATACAAAATGGCAAAGCCAGCAAGCCCAAGTAAGCAAGCTTGCATCAGCGCGTGTGAAACGGGAACGATTTTTTGTACCAGTTCACGGTTACGTGTACGCTGCATTTTTGCATCTATGTCTATGTCAATATAGTTATTAAAGACACAGCCAGAGGCTACGACCAAACTGGTGCCAAGGCAAACAGCAATAAAAAGTTGCCAGTCAATCTGGCCTTGTGAGGCCAGAAAGAAACCACCCGCCGCGGCAACGAGGTTGCCGCGGATGATGCCTGGTTTAGTAAGTTGTAAATAGTGCTTGAACATCATTACTTCCAGTTAGTGTCCCATCAGCATATTGTGGTTAAGATGCTGCATGATCCACATAGAGCCGACTAAGACGATAGCGACAATTACCACAGAAAAGACGGCGGTAATCACATTCCAAGCTTGCTCTGATGAGGTGTTCATATGTAGAAAGAACACAAGTTGTACTAGGATCTGAGCCACGGCACAGATCAGAATAACCACAACTTTGGTGGTTGGCGAGCCAATGTCTGCCATCACCATCGCAAATGGGATTAACGTCAGGAGTACCGAATACAAGAAACCCAGTAAGTACTCTTTCACGCTACCATGCGCTTGACCACCATGGGTCTGTTCATAAGAGTGTTCCATTACATTACCCCCATTAAGTACACTACGCTGAATACACAGATCCAGATAATATCTAAGAAGTGCCAGAACAAGCTGAGTAGTGCTAAGCGAGTCTTATTCGCTGTGGTGAAACCATCACGTTTAAAATGGAAGAATAAGACGATCATCCAAATTAAACCGGCAAAGACGTGCAGACCGTGAGTCGCCACCAATGCGTAGAAAGATGACCAATAGGCACTGGTGCTAAAAGTAGCCCCAGCGAGGCTAAGATGATGGAACTCATAGAGCTCCATGATCAAGAAGCCAAAGCCTAGCGCGAAAGTAATGCCTAGCCAAGTCGCCATGCCTTTCATATCATGGGCATTTTGCTTTAGCATTGCCATACCGAAGGTTAAGCTACTTAGCAATAGTAAAGCCGTTGTGCCAGCAACAAACCAAAGGTCAAACAGAGCGCTTGGTTCAACCATTCCAGCAAAGCTGTTAGAAAAAACCGCAAAAACAGCGAACAGGGTACCGAACAATAAACAGTCACTTAGGATATAAACCCAAAAGCCAAAGAGATCGTCACCGGCGGTATCATGATGATCATGATCATCATGTAAGTCATTAGTTTGAGTATGTGTGCTCATTATTACTCCTCAATCCTCATACCGTTTGTTTAGAGCCAGAAAGCTCTGGTTGAGAGTTGAAATGCGGGTGGTCTTGATAAACGCGCTCTAGATGCGGAGTTTCAATCGCTTCAACCTCCGATACTGGAACATAGTAATCTTTGTTGCGGTCGAAGCTGTAAGCAATCCACGCCCCAATCATACCAACGAAGCCAACAATCACCATCCACCAGATATGCCAAACAAAAGCAAATCCAAATACCAATGAGAAAGCACTGATTACGACGCCAGCCCAAGTATTTTTTGGCATATGGATCTGTTTGTAACGCTCAGGTTTCACGTATGCCATACCATGTTCTTTACGGTAGTGATGCTCATCACGATCGTGAATTTTTGGCAATGTCGCAAAGTTATAGAATGGTGGTGGTGACGAGGTCGCCCACTCAAGAGTGCGGCCATTCCATGGGTCACCTGTGGTATCTAAGTTATCTTTGCGATCACGGATACTGATGAAGATTTGCCATACTTGCGCAGCCACGCCAAGAGCGACGAGACCAACACCCGCAGCAGCAATCCACAACAGCGGTGCCCATTCTGGGTTTTCTATGCTCGATAAGCGACGAGTCATGCCGTTAAAGCCCAATACATAGACAGGCATAAAGGCAACAAAGAAGCCGACACTCCATAGGACACAAGAGATCTTGCCCCATTTTTCGTTGAGCTTAAAGCCGGTTGCTTTCGGGAACCAGTAGGTTAAACCTGCAAAGTAGCCGAACAGCGCACCACCAATAATCACGTTATGGAAGTGGGCGATAACGAATAAGCTATTGTGTAGGACAAAGTTAGCCGCAGGAACGGCCAGCATAACCCCCGTCATACCACCGATAGTGAAGGTGATAAGGAATGAGAAAGTCCACCACATACTGGCTGAGAACTCGACTCGTCCTTTGTACATGGTAAACAGCCAGTTGAATATTTTCACCCCGGTTGGAATGGAAATAATCATGGTCGCAATACCAAAGAAGGCATTGACGCTCGCCCCCGCACCCATGGTGAAGAAATGGTGTAACCAAACCACAAAAGAAAGCAGCATGATTACGGCGGTAGCAAGAACTAACGATGTATAACCGAAAAGACGTTTGCGTGAGAACGTCGCCACCACTTCTGAGAAAATACCAAATGCAGGTAAAATCAAGATATAAACTTCAGGGTGACCCCAAGCCCAAATCAAGTTTACGTACATCATTGGGTTACCACCCATGTCACTCGTAAAGAAGTGAGTACCGATATAACGGTCAAGGGTGAGTAGGGTAATAGTGACGGTTAGAATCGGGAATGCCACGACAATTAAGGCGTTGGCGCAGAGCGATGTCCAAGTAAATACTGGCATCTGCATGAGTTTCATTCCAGGCGCTCGCATGCGCAATATCGTCGCGATGAAGTTAACCCCAGTTAACAAGGTACCTATCCCGGATATCTGCAGCGCCCACAGCCAGTAATCGACCCCGACCCAAGGGTTATATTCACTCCCTGAAAGAGGAGGATAAGCCAACCAACCCGTTGCCGCAAACTCACCGACAAACAATGAGATATTGACAAGAATTGCCCCTGCCACGAATAACCAAAAACTCAAAGAGTTAAGGAAAGGGAAGGCGACATCTCGAGCCCCGATTTGCAGCGGAACAATGATATTCATTAAGCCGACGATAAAGGGCATCGCAACAAAGAAAATCATGATCACGCCGTGAGCGGTAAAGACCTGGTCATAATGTTCTGGTGGAAGGTATCCAAGACCGACGCTCTCTGCCGCTTGATGCGAACGCATCATGACAGCATCAGCAAATCCACGAAACATCATCACACCTGCGACGATGATATACATCAGACCTATCTTCTTATGGTCGACAGAGGTAAACCATTCGTGCCATAAGTAAGCCCATTTTTTTGCGTAAGTGATATAACCGAGCAGTGCTAAACCGCCGAGAACAACCGCAAGCATGACGGGTAAAATAACCGGGTCATGATACGGGATAACGTCCCAGTTCAGTTTACCGAAGACTGCATTCGGCTCGGCATGAACATCGCCTTTATAAGCCATTTTGGACTCCTGAATATTTCTCAATGATGTCTTTAAATTGCAGTGGATTAACCGTAGAGAAGTAGGTAATCGGGTGCTGAGTTCGAATCTGCTCGTGGGAATTATCCACTAGCGCTTGATAGCTATAGTCATCAAGCACGTTGCCTGAACTTTTTACTTGGTTAACCCATTGCTCAAATTGCTCATCAGTGACGGCATGAGCTTTAAAATGCATATTGGAAAAACCTAATCCACTGTAGTTCGCTGACATGCCACGATAAACACCTTCTTCAGAAGCCATTAAACTCAAACGGTTTTCCATCCCTGCCATCGCATAGATTTGACTACCTAATTGAGGGATAAAGAAAGAGTTCATTGTTGTATCTGAAGTCACCAGAAATTGCACTGGGCGATCAACGGGAAATGAAATTTCGTTGATGGTGGCGATTCCTTTCTCTGGGTAGATGAATAGCCATTTCCAGTTCATCGCGACGACCTGAATAGTCAACGGTGGCTTATCTGACTCTATTGCTTGCCTCGGATCGAGTGAAAAAGCAGTAAGATAAGTGATGCGGCCCAACGCGAGAATAATCAAACATGGAATCGCCCAAACGACGATTTCAATCTTCGTTGAGTGTTCCCACTTGGGTTTGTACTCAGCCTTAGTGTTGCTATGACGGTACTTGTAAGGAAAGTAAATCGCCATGAACAAGACCGGGATAATGATAATTGCCATGAGTAGCACGGAGGTAATGATCAGTGATTTTTGCGCTTCACCAATCGGTCCTTTGGGATCAAACAACACCATATCAGTGCTGAAGATAGCGCCAATAAGACCTAAAACCGCAACCCCTAACAATATCAAAGTAACTTTAATGTTACTTTTGGTTTTCATTTTTCCTCCCAGGAAACCATAGAGTCTTATGTAATGGATAAATAAACGTCAAAACTAAGTCAGTGATGAGGGATTATCTATCAACTAGTTTGCTTCGGCACATTATTCTAAAGAAAACAAAGCAGTCTGCAACACATTATACACGTATGTTACAACTAAGTAGCCATTTGGCATTCTACGTCACAACAAAGCTACCGAGTTCACTGCAGTTTTTCATTTTGTCAACAAAGAAAAGTGCTAAAACGATTAATTCGCTGTCAGTTAAGCTCATTTACGGATACTGAGAATGGTTCGATCATTGGCATATTTATATTTGTTTTTCGCATTGACATGGCGCGCTATTTTTATGACTGCTAGAGGAAGGTTTGCCATGACCAATTCGGCAAGTCGACCGTAACAGGCCCAATGATGGTGAGGCTTGATTGACGATAAGCTAAATCATGTCGAGGTGAAAGCAAGATTATTTTCAGACCGAGAGAAGGGAGCTATTATTTCACCTCTAACGATATCATGCACACATAAGTAATATCATTCTCGTCTCCGCCATTCATCATTTTATCCATGCCTACTCCCACATATTTTATCAAGCTAATAACATTCTTGGGTTTAATTAATTTTTTCAGTAAAAAAATTAACATTAAAAATCATGCCAGTAATTAATTTCGTATCCAAATTAATTTAATAAGCGTGACGAAACGGAAATAATTCGTAATTTATTAATTGGGAACGGTTTTCATTGTGATCGGATTCATGGTTTCTATCTATTTGGTGAATGTACACTCAGCTCGTCAGCGGCACGAAGGGATTCTCATGCACAGTGGTCACTGACCTCGGACTTCAAAACGATAACCACATGAAAACGATGTACCCCCTAATCGCACACTTGGGGTCTGGGTAAAGCTAAGGACAGCACTAAACTAATAAAATCAACACAATGACCTTAAGGTCAATGGAGATAATAATGAAATTTAATACCTTTGGTAAACTTTCGCTTGCTTCTGTTTTGGTCTCTGCTGCACTGGCTGCGAATGCAGGGATCAGCGTTGAAAATGAACAGGGTTTATTTACGATTGGCGGTGATGTTGAGTATGATCTTAACTTCGTCGATAAAGATAGAAGCAATCAAGGTACTCAAGACTTTAGTCAAAGTGGCCGTATTTTGGTGCAGATCGCAGCAGAACGTGAAGTCGCGAATGATCACTATTTAAGAGTTCAAGTTCAGCCGCTACTAAAATCCAGCGGTGATGTGGATTTGGATGATGCTTTCTTCGCTATTGGTCGCCAAGCCGATTGGGAATTAAAAATTGGTCGCTTTGAAGGCTTTGATATGTTCCCTGTTGGCCAAGATACGATGCTCGATTTTGCTCGTACTAATGCCGCTGGCGACGTTATTGAACCTTACCGTATGAAAGACGCTCGTGGTCGTGGTGACTATGGTCAAGTGAGCTATGCAAAATCGATCGATAGTCTCTACTTTGAATTAGGCTCGCTGTTTAAGCAAAATGATGGCGCTGACAAAAACGCAGTTTTTGTTCGCCCTGTGGTCGCTTTCCAAGCTACAGATAACTTACGTTTTGCTGCAGCATTAGAAGCAAACTTAACGGCAGATAAAGCCGATGCGGCTAATGATTATCTTGGTTACGGTGCAACGGTTAACTACTCAGTACAAGACTTTAGTCTGGATTTGAGTTACGCCTACCGTGATTTTGATGTCACTGGTACCAAAGAAGATACTTCCATTGGTGCAGTGATTCAGTATAAGCGCTTTGGTTTAGGCCATATCTATTCACAAGCAGACACTGGCAGCAAAGAGAAAATGAATACGACTTGGGCATCTTATGAAATTGCTAACGTAATGGATGTACAAGATTTCTCTATCTACTTGGGTTCTTACTTCTCGAAAGTTGACAACGCTGCCGATGATCAAGATGTAGGTGTTCGCGTTCGTTTCAAATATTTCTTCTAAGTATTAATCGCACTGCTGATTTTGCCCACCTGATGGTGGGCATTTTTATTATTTCTGTTTTACAAACTGTACGGCCACCATCACGCTCAGCGCGAGTAAATTACCTGCAAAAATTACCACCAACCATTGCGGCATCGATAGATTGAATAATTGCCAAGAGATTTGGCTACAATCGCCATACGCTTCAAACATCCACGGCATCCATTGATTAAGTGGTGCCCAACTCGGAAAAGTAACAAACAGATCGCAAGTATTAAATGGAGATGGGTTCAGTTGATAATCGACATGTTGGAGTGAAAGGCTTAGGCCTTGATAAGCGCTGTAACCCCAACCGGAAAAACCAAGCCATCGCAACAGAGCGCGTTGGGGGTTAATTAAGCCAATACCTGCGGCACCGACAATGCCGAGCATAGCGATACGTTCATAAACACACATCACGCAGGGAGCAAGCAGCATGACATGCTGGAAGTAAAGTGCGCAAAGTTCAAAAAAAATCACTAAGCCAAGCAGTAAAGCCCATGATAGACGAGAGCGGGAAAAGCGTTGAAGTTGAAAGATAAAGTTCACATGACTGTCCTTGCTAAATTAACATGACGACGAAATAGTCATTTCGTCGTCGATTAGAGCTTTTTAGCTTGGATTGGTTTCTTATTCAATACAATTTTTAATGGCTGCTGAGCATGGCTCCCGCTTTGAGGCTATGATGGGTTATCCAGCCAAGATCATAAAAATACCCAGTCATCGGTTCTAGGAAGACGATCACACCGACTAATCCCACTAAGGTCATGACAATGGTATAGGGTAGCGCCATAAACACCATGCGCCCATACGACAAGCGAATTAATGGCGCTAGCGCTGAAGTGAGTAAAAATAAGAAAGCGGCTTGACCATTAGGCGTTGCTACAGAGGGGAGGTTGGTCCCAGTATTTATTGCCACTGCAAGAAGATCGAATTGATCTCTTGAGATAATGCCGTGTGTTAACGCCGCTTGAACCTCGCTAATGTAGACCGTACCGACAAATACGTTATCAGAAACCATCGATAGCAAGCCATTAGCAACATAAAACAGAGCCAGTTGACTGCCCTTATCATCAATATGCAGCACCGCATCGATAATAGGTGTAAACAGTTGTTGATCGATGATCACGGCGACAATCGAGAAAAAAACCGCCAGTAACGCGGTAAAGGGCAGCGCTTCTTCAAAAGCTTTACCCATCGCATGTTCTTCAACGATGCCAGAAAAGCTGGTGGCGAGAATGATCACTGATAAACCGATCAGACCAACCGCAGCAAGGTGTAAAGCTAAGCCAATAATCAGCCAAACGGCAATCAAGGCCTGAACCCAAAGTTTGGCAATATCTTGTTTTGTTCGGTTGCGGCGAGCTTGGCTATCAAAGTCCATGAGTATTTGTCGTACATTGATAGGCAGTGGAGCGCCATAACCAAATATCTGAAATTTTTCTATCACCACACAAGTTAAAATACCGCAAAGCAACACAGGAATAGTAATGGGGGCCATACGGATGAAAAATTCACCAAAAAGCCAACCCGCGTGATCGGCAATGATAAGATTCTGCGGCTCACCAACCATGGTCATCACGCCCCCTAAAGCGGTACCGACACCTGCGTGCATTAATAGTGAGCGTAGAAAAGCGCGATAGTCTTCTAAGTCATTACGAGTCAGTTCAGAGATTTGCTCATCGTGAGTATGATCGTGCGTAGCGAGAATGGGCTGCCCAGAAGCCACTTTATGATAAATGGCATAGAATCCGACTGCGACACTGATGATCACGGCGATGACGGTTAACGCATCAAGGAAAGCGGAAAGGAATGCGGCAGTCAGACAAAAGGCGACAGATAACAGTATTTTGGAGCGGATGCCGAGTAAGATTTTGGTGAAAATGAACAGGAGCAAGTTCTTCATAAAGTAGATCCCTGCGACCATAAACATCAATAAAAGTAGAACTTCAATATTGGCGACTAACTCGTGTTTGACCTGTTCTGGACTGGTCATGCCTATCGCAATCGCTTCAATCGCCAGTAATCCACCGGGCTGGAGAGGATAACACTTCAGCGCCATAGCTAAAGTGAAAATGAATTCCGCGACTAACAACCATCCGGCAACAAAAGGATCGATGAAAAAGAAGACGATAGGATTGATAATAAGGAAGGTAATAATGGCAACTTTGTACCAATCAGGCGCTTTGCCTAAAAAGTTTTTAATAAAGGCACTTCCGAGTGACATCGGCATGGTTATTTCTCTCAGTTAGTTAGCGACCTTGATGACATGAGATGAGCCGTAGCTCTGCTACTGGCTTCCTCAGTCGTTGAGGATAGAGACGGATAAGAGTAGAGGATGAGGATTGGAGAGTAAATATAGTAGCACGGCTTTTAACGCTTTGTTTTTGGTAAGTTACATTGAAAAAATCGTAGTTATATGACGAGACTAATAAAACCTTGTCAAAAAAAATAGAGTAATTACTCCAACAAAAAGCTCACATAACTTTACTGAGGGTTTGTTTCCGCTGAATGACAACTGGTGGTATGATGAGTACTATTCGACGCAAATCAACAGACACTGGATAAGTAGTTAATGGTTATCAAGGCAAAAAGCCCAGCGGGTTTTGCAGAAAAATACATCATCGAAAGCATTTGGAATGGCCGCTTTGCTCCTGGGTCAATTTTACCCGCAGAACGTGAATTATCAGAACTTATCGGCGTTACTCGAACCACTTTACGTGAAGTATTACAGCGTCTGGCTCGTGATGGATGGTTAACCATTCAACATGGCAAGCCGACCAAAGTGAATCAATTTATGGAAACTTCAGGTTTGCATATATTAGACACCTTGATGACATTGGATGCCGAAAATGCCACCAGTATCGTTGAGGATCTGTTAGCGGCACGGACTAATATCAGCCCAATCTTTATGCGTTACGCATTTAAAAACAATCAAGAGAGCTCGGCAAGAACGATCAGTAATGTGATTGAGTGCAGTGAAGCACTGCTGAATGCTGAAAGTTGGGATGCGTTTATCGCTTCTTCACCTTATGCCGAAAAAATCAAACAGCATATCAAAGAAGATGGTGAGAAAGATGAAGAAAAACGTCAAGATGCCCTGATCGCTAAAACGTTCAACTTCTATGATTACATGCTTTTTCAACGTTTAGCTTTCCACTCGGGCAACCAAATTTATGGCTTGATCTTTAATGGGGTTAAGAAGCTCTATGACCGTGTTGGTAGCTACTATTTTTCTAATCCTGAGGCTCGTCAACTGGCCCTTGCGTTTTATCGTCAGTTGCTGGATGTGTGTCAGACCGAAAATTTTGAGCAATTACCTCATGTGATCCGCCACTATGGTATTGCTAGTGCGCAGATTTGGAATCAAATGAAGATGACGTTGCCATCGAACTTTACCGAGGATGATCACTAGCCATTAGCTATCCTTTTCCTCGTTCAATCGTTCATGACGCGCTATTGAACGAGGAATGCTTATCTTGCTGAGCGCTAATGAACCTGATGGTTCACTGGAATCTCACGCTTGTTGGTCGTAAAGATTATACCGCCTCTCCACCTCCTGCTGCTTTAAACCAATGAGTAAGATGAGTTTTGAGATCTTTTAACTCATCGGGTCCAATCAGGGCCAAACCTAGATCCTCTGCTCGAGTTATATCATTGTGGCGGAGTGGACGAAAACTCACCAACATTGCTCTCGCTTGTAAGCCACCAAGTAAATCACGCAAAGATTCAAGCTTATAGAGGGTGTCATCGCCATCGTCGCGCATGCCTTTCGTCTTGCATTCAATGATGTGCAGTTTGTTGTTGACTACGGTGGCGACGTCCAGCTCATTACGAACCTCTCGCTCACCAAGCTGACGATAGACTTGTACATTAAGAGAGCAGTCTTGAATGGTCGGTAGATCGTGTTGGATCTGTTTTACTGTACTATGGACTAAGGTTTCTAACCATTCGCCATTGGCAAAGCGGCGTGCATCTTCATTGACAAAGGTCAGTATCCCTTGTTGATAAGTGGCAATTCCACTGTCAACCAAATCATCGAGCAATAAATTTAACTCTCGATAGCCTTGCTGCTTTTCTGATAATTCAACCTCTAAACGTTGCTCTTTTCGGCACGTGGTCGCCAGATAGTTGAGCGTAGCCAGACCGGGACCGAGTTCCAGTGCGTGACTTGCCCAACGCTGTCCTAGAGCGTGGAGTTTGAGATCGAGCTGAGGCGATAAATGGTATTCACTGAACTCACCCCGAGCGCCAAAGATAGTCAGATAATCGGCAATGGTGATGTTATCTTGCAGCTGTGTGTCGCCAGCATCCTCTGGATAGAGCCAGCAAAGTCTGTCGCTGCTGGGTTCAACGACAAAAATAGGCCAATGATGAGTACGAAATACCTCATACACACTCAGTAAGCGATGACGAAGGCCACAGCTGGCATTCAATTTTACCTCTTCTTTACGATTTTTGAGTTTTTCTGCCAGTTGTCGAATTGCGGCTTTTATTTTGGCTATCTCAGCGCCAGCAGGTATTTCAAAAAATTCTGACGTAATCTTACGCCGATCCAGAACGGTACTTAAGCGAGAAAACAGACTGCGCTGAGAGTCGTCACCAATAAACACAATGTGCCGACTGATGGTCCGATTGTCGAGTAGGGGGGTGACTAAACGCACGGGGTCTTGGTCAATAATGCCAACATGAACGGCCATAGATAATCCTCATGTGTGGCTTGCAAAGTGGAGAGGGGAAATAGGAAGTGTGCAAGCCTTTGTGTTGATATAACGGTGAGGCCGTGAAAAAACAACCAGAAGAGCGAATAAAAGTACCAGAGCAGCGCAGTTTTGACACAGAGCTAACCCAATGCTGGAGAACAATACGCTTAGCTGGGGGGATGAGTAAGCGCCCCATTCACAATATGTATCTATGATCATGGGGCTGGGTGTGGTTCCTGAAAACTCAGGGCATAATGATTGGATAAATTACAAGGTGAAACGGTGTACTAATTGCCCTTGTTGCTCGGCGAGACGAGTTAAATTTGCACTGGTTTGGGCGATTTCACTCATCGCTTGATAGCTTTGATCGGCAATATGATTAATGTCTTCAATACTGCGAGCCATTGAGCTAGTGGTTTCACTCTGTTCGAGTGCCGCTTGGGAAATATGGGTACTCATTTGGCTAATCTCGATGATCAGAGCTTGGATCTCCTCCATGGCACTATTGGCCGTTGAAGCTTTTTCGACCGATTGATCCATCTCTTGCATGCAGCTCTCTATCACTTTACTAGCCGTATTTGAGCTAGATTGTAAGTTACTGATCATGGTTTCGATTTCAGACGTCGATTGCGTAGTACGCTGCGCTAATACACGCACTTCATCTGCGACAACCGCAAAGCCTCGTCCTTGTTCTCCTGCGCGTGCCGCTTCGATAGCCGCATTTAGTGCGAGCAGATTCGTTTGCTCGGCGATATTGCGAATTACATCCAAAATCGAGCCAATTTTACTGCTCATTTTGTGCAGTTCACTGACGGCACTGACGGAATCGGTCAGGCGCGATTCAAGTTGATTGATAGTGGTGATGTTGTCATTCATGATCCGTCGTCCAGATTCTGACGCGCTTTCTACTTGTTGGACCATATGCAAAGAGTTTTGCGCATTATTCGCCACTTCTTGTACCGAATGAGCCATTTCGGTCATTGCTGTCGCAACATTCGCGGTTTGCTCACGCTGGCTATTGAGTTTATTTTGCGCATGTTGTGATGTTGATTGGTTAGTATTCGCGGTCAGGGTGAGATCATCGGATGCGGTGTTCAGCTTCATTAGAATATCATGCAGATTATCGGCTAAAGAGTTAATGTGCGAACTCACTCGAGCAAATTCATTATGATGGCGAACTTCAATACGTTTGGTCATGTCGCCCTGGGTTAAACTTTCTAAGGTGGTGAGTATGTGCTTGAGGGGGCTTCTTACACTATGAGCAATATGATAACCAATCCCCGCTGCTAATAGAGTGACCAATAAACCGATCGCAATCGCTCGATAGACGCCAGAATCATACACTTCTCCCGCATCATACAACGCGTGATTTAAATCTTGCGTTGCTGCTTGGTTAAAGGAATCTAAAATAACCATTGCGTTATCGACATCCTTCGCTAGGTTGGCAATATTATCATACAGAGCATAGCGGGCTTGTAGATACTCATTATGTTGATCAAGCACGCCACCTTTATGACCTACATCTAGAGTGAACTGCTGAATAGATTCACTAAAATTTCGGTTAAGTTCAGGTAATTGAGCTGCTAAGCCTCTGAATGCATCATTGAGTTGAGAGACTGCCCGCCGATTTCTGGAGAGAGATTTATCGACAAACTCTCGATCTGAACTTGCTAGGGCATCAGAGGTGATTAGCTCGGCATCCCTTAGGCGCATAAAATAACCATTCGCCATCATCTTTATCGATACACTGGTTTGTTGATCAACCAGTTCCCTCATACCAACACTGAGTGATGAATGCAGGCGTTGAAAGTCACGAGTTGATTGCTGCACTTTAGCCTGCGCATCAAACATCGCTTGATAGTTGGTCATCGCTAAATAGGCTTCATTGAAGTAGCGTTGTTCTAGTTCTCGTAAAGCGCTGATCCGCTCTTCGAGTACCGAATGTTGAGCGCTCGCTGCGGCTAGTTTATCAATCAAGAGCTGGAATTCACTTTGTGCTTGAGTAAATTCCTGACGGCGTTGATTCATCAGCTCAACATTTTGGGTGGTCAAAAAATCTTTAAACGATTTATCCGCAGAAAGGAGCTGGACACTGGTTTGATTAGATAACGAGACCAGTGGTAATACCGAACTCGTTACACCTTCGAAATTTTGGTGGATCTGACGCATGCTGTCCATCATGATGGTCACGGTAATGGCGAACATGATGATGATCAGTGTAAAGCCTGCGTACATTCGTCGAATAACAGAACCTTGCATATTTCTCTCCATGAAGTACTTTGTAGCAAAATGACTCAACAAGATTCATTCCATTTAAGATTGTACTCTTCGTCAGACTCGCAGCCCCTTAGTGTGATTGAACGTTGTCAATCGGGTGACGTTTCTAGTGTTTGACGTGCAACAATAAATGGTGTGAATGGCAGTCATAAAAAATTAACAAATTAGTCAGTATTGTATTGATAATGACACACGCATTTCATGATCCGGGCAGCAAAACGTCGGTTGCGTAAGTAGTTGAAAGCCATTCTGTTAAGTGGGCCGTGTTTTGTATTGAGCTTTATCGTCCCTTGTCGCATACTCAACGGAAACGATTTTATTCATCCCTATTAATGGAGTATGTCATGGCTGAAGAAACCCTATTTAGCAAAATCATCCGTAAAGAAATCCCTGCTGATATTCTTTATCAAGACGAACTGGTTACCGCATTTCGCGATATTAATCCACGCGCACCAAGCCATATTTTAATTATCCCTAACCGATTGATTGCGACTGTGAATGATGTGACCGATGAGGATGAATTAGCCTTAGGACGTCTTTTTACCGTGGCTAAAAAAATAGCTAAGCAAGAAGGAATTGCAGCCGATGGCTATCGTCTGATCGTCAACTGTAATGCCCACGGTGGTCAAGAGGTTTACCATATTCACATGCATTTGGTTGGTGGCCGACCTTTAGGTCCGTTGTTGATGAGTTGATGCTGGCTTTGCGGGGGAGAAAACACCGAGTGAACGTTTATCTGCTGCGCAGCGGTTTACTTTCGGTCTGCGTATTACTGAGCGCTTGTGCTAGTTTTACCGCTGGTAACTTATTTAGCCATTACAGTGCGCAAAATGCTCGATTACATCAGACCGTAAAAGAGGGCGATTATGCTCAAGCTAGTGCAACGTTATCGGATTATGTCGCTGGTGATATTTTAGATAATCTCGAAAAAGGGCGGGTTTATTTACTTGCTGAGCAATTTGAACAGAGTCGTTCGGCATTCGCCTTATCTGATGCGGCTGTTCAACGTCAGCAAGATCAAGCCGTTATTTCATTAAGTGCGACAGCAAGCAGTGCTGGTGCATTGGCTATCAATGATAACTTGCAAGAATATACGCCTGCTGATTATGAGCTCGGTTTTTTACACCTTTATTTGGGCTTGAACTACCTGCATAGTAATCAATTAGAAAGTGCATTGGTTGAAATGCGTCGCGCGAATCAGGTACAAGAGCAAGCTCGTAAAAACCGTCAAGCGCAATTAGAAAAAGCACAGAAAGAGTTACGAGCAAGCGGTATTACTCCCAATATTGGCAGTATTTTAGCGCAATACCCGGATGCAGGAGAGACACTACAAGCAGTACAGAGTGGTTATCTGTTGTACGTGTCGGCGTTGTTGTATGAAGCCGCTGATGACCTAAACAGCGCTTATGTTGATTATCGGCGAGCATTAGCGGTGGTGCCATCCAATCGTGCCGTGATTGATGGTACGATGCGGGTCGCGAAGCGTTTAGGTATGAATGAGCATTTATCTCAACTGACGCAACGCTATGGTGAAAGAACAGCGCTGCATGCTCAGCAAGGTCAAGTGATTATTATTGAGGAGCAGGGGGTTGTTGATGCGAGACAGAATTGGCGTTTGACACTCCCTCTCTCGGATCGGCGGGGGAATACGGTATTATACTCTTTGGCATTACCTTATTATCCAACAGTCGCACCGACGCGTTTTTCTCCACTATTCTTAAATCAACAAGTGTTACCAAGTGATTTACTGACCGATGTTAATTTGATGGCAAGGCATGACCTCTCCGAACGTATGCCGAGTATGGTGGTTCGTCAAGCTTTGCGGGTGGTTGCCAAAGATCAAATCCGTAAAGAGAGTACACAGGGTGATGGGGTGAGTAGCCTTTTGCTGAATGTGTTTAATACGTTAACGGAGCAACCGGACACTCGAAGTTGGATAACTTTGCCCGGTCGTGTTTATGCGGCGCATCATAGCGTAAAATCAGGTGAGCAAACTCTGACTTCTGATGGTCTAAGCTATACCTTTAATGTGCCAGAAGGCGGTACGACTTTAGTGTGGGTTTCTCGGCAAGGAAGTAAAGCCACCATCTGGCACCGACAACTAGGAAGGTTATGATGAAAACAATCATAGTAAGTGTATTGGCGCTCTTTTTTCTAACGGCTTGTGCCAGTAATACCGCCGGTATGCGAGTTGATGGTATGAGTCAACGGGTGTTATTTGCTGATAATGTGCTGGCGGGAAGAGTACAAATAGAAGAGATTAAAACCGTTCAAGCTCATGGTCATACTCGAGGCGTAGTACAAGTACTCAGTCGTTATCGCGGTGATCAACATCTTCAATATCGTTTTTATTGGTATGATGATAATGGGCTTGAAGTTAATCCACAGCCGGGAACTTGGCAGGCACTGATGTTACGTGGCGGTGAACAACGCACCATGTCAGAAGTGTCAGTTAATCCGCAAGGAACGCAGTTTCGATTACAAATCCGTGAGTTAAATAATTAATTGATCAGATGAATTGAGGAAACAACATGAGAAAGAGTGTAATTGCACTGCTTGGTGTCGCGGTTTTATTGGGCGGATGTTCGAACCGAGTCAGTTATGGTGATGCACAAGCGGTGGAAACAGTAACTGTCGACTTTGGTTCTACGGATTTACAAAAAATCGCGGCGGAGATGGTCGATAGCATGATGATGTCGGGCTCCGTAGCAGCGATCACCCGCGATGCACGTCCTATCGTCTTTGTGGAACGGATTAAGAATAAAACCAGTGAGCATATTGATACTGAATCGATCACTGACACTATTAGTACCAAAATGCTCAATTCAGGTAAATTCCGGTTTGTCGATATGGATCGTGTTGAAGCGGTACGTAAGCAACTGAATTTCCAAAATACCGATGAGTTGGTTGACCAACGTTCCGCGATTCAATTTGGACAAATGGTTGGTGCGCAATACATGCTGTACGGTAACTTATCAAGCATTGTTAAAAGTGCCGGTAATGATAAAGATGTCTATTACAAAATGACCATGCGCTTAATGGACCTGAGAACGGGTTTGATTGAGTGGGCTGATGAAACAGAAATACGTAAACAGCAGTCTAGAAGCTTATTTGGTTGGTAAGTATACAGTAATGAGGTGAGTGATGGCGAAAATGTCGTGGCGTGAAGCATGTCGACTGGATACGACGTTAGCGTCATTAACTCACTTTTTTCCTTCTCCTCCAGAATATGCACAAACCCTAGTCGGTGGTCTAACCAATCGCTGTTGGCGGATTGAACACTCTGCTGATGAGCACTATGTGTGGCGGCCCGTCACCACAATCACTAAAGCGTTCGCTATTTCTCGTTTTCAAGAATATCAAATTCTAAAAGCGATAGAGCAAACACAGCTCGGACCTAAAGCCATCACCATTAATGATCAAGGATTATTGGTTGAATGGATAGCGGGTAAAGCGTTGATGGAAGGCTTGCCCGGTGACTCATTAATTCCGTTGCTCGCCAAGATCCATCAAACCTCGGTAACTCGTCTACCCGTAGCCCCTTTTAATTACACCGCACGTGTCGATCACTATTGGTTGCAGCTATCCGATAAATTGAAGAGTGCCGAGTATGAAGCCCTCTATCATCAATGGCGATCAGCACCGAGTTGCTCGTCAATACCTGCAAGTTTGTGTCATTTCGATTTTGCTGGTTACAACATTATTCAAACCCATATAGGCTACCGAGTGATCGATTGGGAATACGCCACTCTTGCTGATCCTCGTTTGGATCTTGCTTTGATGATTGAAGCGAGTGAGCTGCCATTATTGGAATCTGTATTTCGTTATTGCCACTATCGTCAGATCGATCAGGTTGATGAATGGATTGCTGGTGTAAAAATGTGGCAACCTCGCTGCCAATTGATGGCGATGTTGTGGTATTTACTCGCATTTCAGCTTTGGGGCGATGACTCTTATTTGCAGCAAGCGGTTAAATTACAACAAACGTTAGCGGTTTTTTCTCAGCAAGCTTGAATTGAAGTCATGAATAATGCAGTAGATAACATTTTAATCCCTAGCTTTCGTGGTAGATTAAACATTCAAAGCAGTGGGGGAAGCGTATGATTATTTATTTACATGGATTTGATTCAACCAGTCCGGGCAATCACGAGAAAATTTTACAACTGCAATTTATTGATGATGATGTGCACTTTATCAGCTATAGCACACAACATCCTAAGCATGATATGCAGCATTTACTAAAAGAAGTGCATCGCGCGATTGAACGTTCAGATGATCCCCATCCACTGATTTGCGGTGTTGGATTAGGCGGATATTGGGCTGAGCGAATAGGTTTTCTGTGTGGTATTAAGCAAGTAATGTTTAACCCCAACTTGCACCCAGAACGCAATATGCAAGGCAAAATTGACAGGCCAGAAGAGTATGAAGATATTGCCACGAAATGTGTTGAGCAGTATCGCATGAAAAATAAAGGCCGCTGCCTAGTCTTCTTGTCACGCCAGGATGCGGTTTTAGATAACCAGCAAACGGAGCAGCAGTTAAAAGCCTATTATTCGATTGTATGGGATGAAGAGCAACCACACAAATTCAAAAAAATCTCTCAGCATTTACAGGTTATCAAAGCGTTCAAAAACGCTTAATGATTCTCGATGAACCTTGATTTCAGCAGCCAGTTATATGGCTGCTTTTTTATGTAATCAATTTTGATGGTGATCTGAAATTATCCTTCATACGCTCAAGAGATAGCGATAAGGCAGCGTATTTACCATCAAGAGAATGACGCATGTAAAACAATAATGATCTATGTTAAGTCGATGAATATAGAAAGATTTTAACATAATTCTTACTTAGGTATTCAATAGGTTTGTTAGAGTGACCGTTTATTTCGATTAATGAACGGATAAACGCTGATGATGAAACACACGATTCCATTTTCATTGAGTACACTCTGGATCGGATTATTGACTTCTAGTTTTGCTGTAGCAGACGTTACCGATACAAAAAGCCCATGGAGTAGTGATGCTAAGCTTGGGTTTATTTATTCTAAAAATAGTGCATCAACACTGTCGGTAAACTCAGGTGCGCTGGTTAAATATCAACAGGAGCAATGGCGACAGCAGTTAGCATTAGCGACCTTTTATTCCTATAAATCTGACAGTAATGATGATGGTACGAACAAGTATCGTCTTATTTACGATATTAAACATGATATCAGCCGGCACTTATTCGTATTTGGTAATAGTAAGTATGAGCATGATCAGTATGCGACCTATCGTCATCAAGCTTTAGCAGTTGGAGGACTTGGGGCGACATTACTGGATACAGAAACCACTAAAGTGGATCTAGGTTTAGGTCCAGGTTTTCGTCATTCGGTACGTCAGCCTTCTTCGACGGTGCAGGGTTCACGTAGTGATAATGAATGGATTGCGAATGCATTTGTACAAGCGCAAAGTGCGATTAGCCAAAATTTAGCGATTGGTGCGTCAGCGCGAGTCGATTATGGTGATAGCAATACAACGACGAGCATAAAAGGCTCATTATCCAATAAATTGGCTGAACGTTTAGCTTTGGTTTTTGATACGGAGTACATCAATAACAGCACGGTTGCTAAAGGAAAGAGCCGCGATGAAATTTATAGTACGCTTAGTTTAAGCTATGCTTTTTAGTTTGTCACAGAGATTGATTGACGAGTGGTTAGTTAACTAATAAAAAAGGCGTCCTTAATAAGGACGCCTTTTTAATCGGTATAACGAGTTAGAAAGACTGAGGTTTGGTCATGCCTGCCGCTGCTTGTGTACGTGCGGCTTGGCTACCAGCACCTTGAGGCTGATAACGTTGGTCACGGACTGGAGCTGCCACGACATTGATCTCTTTTAAGTCTGCTGAACCCGGGGCTTTTGCCATTGGAGCAAACGCATAACCTTGTTTGCGAGCATGATTGGTTAACGTAGGGGCGTTAATGACAATCGGTGCTTCTTCAGGTAATAAGTCATCGGTTTCAACAATCACAGGTTCAATATCCGTATCGCTGATCACCAATGGCTCTTGTAGATCTTCAACGGTCTCATCTTGTGTCTCTGATTGTGGAGCACACTGTTCTATGCTCTCAACAGAGGTCTCTATTGACTCGCTAGCGACGATAATCTGCACGTCAGCATCAGGCATTGCTTCACTTGTTATAGGCTGCTCAACAACGCTTTGCTGACTATCGACGGTCGTGACTAGCGCATCTTGTGATACAACGTCTGTTTCAGTACGACGAATGATCACTTTACCCATGGCCATTTCTGGGAAAGCAAATCCACCGAGCTCGACAGTTGGTGTCACTGGCGACTCAGTATTGACATCAACAGACGGTTGATGGGTCGTTACCTCTGTTGGCGTTGCTACTGCTTGATGCTGTTGTCCATGTGGTTTAGCAAGGTCATAACGCGGCATGACTTTACCCATTGCCATTTCAGGCGATGCCACTCCTCCTTTACGTAAGCGGAAAGGGTTTGGACGGCGATCACGACCACGACGGCGACGTTGTCCACTGGCACGTAAGTGGCGAGGTGAACGGCGATTACGGCGTTGTTTCTGTTCGTCTTGATCTTGAGCATCAGCATGACTGGTTTGCTCTTGGTCGACTGGGCTTTCAATAGCTGCTAATGGTGTGGTGTCAACCAGTGTTGGTGTTGCTTGTTCCGCATCAGGCGCTAATACTATCGGCTCATCAACGACAGGATTTGAAGTTTGTTGATCCTTAACGCGAATCGACTTCTCCAACTTACGACGTTGACGACGTTCTTTCACAACCGCTGGTTTTACTTCTTGAATGTCTGGCGTGATGGCTTTGTCGGCACGAGGGGATGGAACGGCCTCTTTTTGTGCTTCTTCAGCCAGTTGACGACCTTGCTCTTGAAGTTTGAGCGATTGGTTGTTGTCTCGTTGTGGTTTATTACGACGAGGCTGCTCAGGACGCTCTTGGGCAGGTTTGCGATCTTGTTGTTTACGTGGTGCAGGTGTTGCTGATTCTTTGTCTGCCTTTTCAACCACGTCATCCGCTTTGCGTTTATTGTGCTTATCACGCGGATTACGGCGACGTTCATTACGCTCACGACGAGGTTGTGCGGGTTTCGTTTCTATTTGAGCGGGCACAACGGGTTCTTTCACTTCTTCAGACGTTGAGCTGAATAGCGTTGATAGTGCTTTAAAGAAACGGCTGACCAGTGTCGGCTGCTTTTCTGTTACTGGTTCTGCTGGCGCTGTTTCTACTTGAACCCTCGGTGCCGGTGCATTTTGGGCTGGAGAAGCAAAACCTTTCAGTACTGGCTCTTCAATACGCTTAGGTTTGATTTCAGCGTCAGTCAGTTCTTTCCCTTCGGCTTCTCTCATTGCTTCCAGTTTATTTGGGATCAAGTAAGAGAGAATCTCTTGCTCTTCGCCTTCACGAATACGTAGCACTTCAAAATGTGGCGTTTCCATATCCGAGTTAGGGACAATGGTGATTTTCACTTCTTGATTACGTTCAATATGGTTAATCGAGCGGCGCTTTTCATTCAGCAAATAAGACGCGATTGAAACAGGCACAACGGCAAGAACTTGAACCGTATTGTCTTTTAGTGCTTCTTCTTCGATAAGGCGCAGTACAGATAATGCCAGTGATTCATTGTCACGAATAACCCCAGTGCCTGAGCAGCGAGGACAAATGTGATGACTGGCTTCTGCTAGAGAAGGACTTAAACGTTGACGAGACATTTCCAACAAACCAAAGCGAGAGATACGCCCGATTTGTACGCGAGCGCGATCTAAACGCACGGCTTCACGTAAACGGTTTTCAACTTCACGTTGATGGCGAACTGGTGTCATATCGATAAAATCGATCACTACTAGGCCGCCTAAGTCGCGAAGACGCAATTGACGAGCAATTTCATCCGCAGCTTCTAAGTTGGTATTTAAGGCAGTCTCTTCGATATCACTGCCTTTGGTTGCACGAGCCGAGTTGATATCGATCGACGTTAAGGCTTCGGTTGGGTCAATAACAATCGAACCACCAGAAGGCAGGCGAACTTCACGTTGGAAGGCCGATTCAATTTGGCTTTCAATCTGGAAGTGACTGAATAGCGGAACCTCACCGTCGTATTTCTTTACGCGACTGGCAAAGTCTGGGCGAATAAGACGGATATGCTCAAGCGCTCGTTCGTAAATGGTATTGCTATCAATGAGGATTTCGCCAATATCACGACGTAAATAGTCACGGATCGCACGAACAATGACGTTACTCTCTTGGTGAATGAGAAAAGGCGCTGGGTTGGACTCAGAGGCTTGCTTAATGGCACTCCAATGATTGAGGAGAACATTCAGATCCCACTCCAGTTCTTCAGCACTTTTTCCGACTCCCGCAGTACGGACGATAAGTCCCATACCTTGTGGTAAGACCAAGGTGCTTAATGCTGTTTTTAGATCGGTACGCTCATCGCCTTCGATACGGCGAGAAATTCCGCCAGCACGAGGGTTGTTGGGCATAAGAACTAAATAACTTCCGGCTAATGAAATAAAGGTGGTTAAGGCTGCGCCTTTACTGCCACGCTCTTCTTTCTCAACTTGAACAATTACTTCTTGGCCTTCACGCAGCACTTCTTTAATGCTTGGACGACCTTGGTAAGTGTAACCTTCAGGAAAATAATCGCGGGAAATTTCTTTAAGAGGGAGGAAACCGTGTCTTTCTGCACCATAGTCAACGAATGCAGCTTCGAGACTAGGTTCAATACGAGTGATACGGCCTTTGTAGATATTGGCTTTTTTGGATTCATGTCCAGGACTTTCAATATCTAAATCAAACAGTCGCTGGCCATCAACCAAAGCGACACGCAACTCTTCTTTTTGAGTTGCGTTAATTAACATTCTTTTCATTTAAAATCTCGTTATCTTTTCTTTGTTTTGATTATTATTCTTGTTGTTGTATTTCGTTTTCACGGTGCCAGATCCCATGGCTTATTGATTACAGCCTCCCGGCTGGAGGGGATGCTCTGAGGGCACTTCAGTTATCACAAGCATACGTTTGCTTGTGAACCGCGCGGTGGCGGTAGGTACTCAACATGAAAAGGCGAGGAGTAGAACAACAAGAAAACCGCTATCAATCGTGTCTTACGCCATATGCTGCACATCGATAGTCAGAGAACTACTCACATTTTTGCAAGGAATAAAAGGCTAAACAACATGCCAAACCTTTCATACTTTGCAGCTGTGAACTATAGCAGTGACTGCTAAACTCAGCAATCGGCATTGTAAGAAACTCCTTATTTTTTTAACGGTCTGTACAAAAAGATCACAGTTCGCGAGGTCTACGTCACGAAAAACGTCAATAACTTTGTGATTCTTTGATTCACTGTCATAGGTGTTTCAAGGTGTAACGAAGATTTGCTGTTATTTTCGCCAGTTTGAAGTGGCATTTATCGTAAACGTAGTTTTTTCCTGTGAAGAAAAAGGTGATTTTCCGCCAATTAAGGTTAAAATGGCGGTTATGAGCGAAATTAAAACCCAAGTCCAGTTCGTCGATATCGATGAAGATATGGCTGGTCAACGCATTGATAATTTTTTGCGTAACCAATTAAAAAATATTCCTAAGAGCGTGGTTTATCGAATCTTGCGCAAAGGAGAAGTGCGAGTTAATAAAAAGCGCGTTAAGGCTGAGTATAAACTGGCCGCAGGCGATAGCATCCGTATTCCTCCGGTGACGATGGAGGTCAATGACTCAGAACCGGCCGCACCCAGTATCAAGCTTAATCGCGTTGCTGAACTAGAAGCGTGTATCGTCTATGAAGACGATCATCTTTTGATTCTCAATAAACCTTCTGGAACGGCAGTACATGGTGGTAGTGGTTTAAAATTTGGCGCAATTGAAGCTTTGCGGGCATTGCGTCCACAGGCACGTTTTTTAGAACTCGTCCATCGTATTGACCGAGACACGTCTGGTATTCTATTGGTCGCTAAGAAGCGCTCGGCCTTACGTCATTTACAAGCGCAATTTCGTGAGAAAACGGTACAAAAATACTATTTTGCATTGGTGATGGGGCGTTGGCCTGCGAATGTTAAAGTGGTCAATGCACCATTATTAAAAAATGAGATTAATAGTATTGTTCGGGTAAACCCTAATGGTAAACCATCAGAAACTCGTTTTAGAGTGCTCGAACAGTTTGCCCAGGCAACTTTGCTTCAAGCAAGCCCGATTACAGGGCGAACGCACCAGATACGTGTACACACTCAATATACGGGTCATCCCATCGCTTGGGATGACCGATATGGTGATCGCCGATTTGACGCCTACGTGAGTCAATTTTCCATTAATCGACTGTTTTTACATGCTGCCAATATTCAATTTATGCATCCCGCAACAGGAGACAAAATGGATATCAGTGCACCATTGGACGCGTCCTTAGAACGTGCATTAGGACAAATGCGCCAAGCTTGATGGTTTTTTGGGGATGAATCTCGCCTCGGTGTGTATTGTCGTGGTAAGATTCGTTCGATGATTAAATCACTCTAATCTGTTCACTTTCTAAGAGTTTAATTAGCTTAATCAGTGGCAAACCGATTAATGAATTGGGATCATCCCCCTCCAAACGTTCAAAGAGAGCAATGCCCAGTCCTTCGCTTTTAAAGCTCCCAGCGCAGTAGAAAGGCTGCTCTTTATCGACATATCGAGCCACCATATCTGGTGTCAGCGAACGAAAGTGTACTTTAAAAGTATCGATAGTGACTTGCGTTTGTTCGGTTTGAGTATTGTGTAGCGCGAGACCAGTGTAAAAAGTGATGGTTTGACCACTTTGTTGCAGTAACTGATGAATCGCTGTCTCTCGGTTGTATGGTTTTCCAATGATTTGACCATTGATAACACATACTTGATCTGAACCAATCACTAGACTTGGTGATGATAGCTGGCAAGAGCGCGCTTTGTTGGTCGCTAAGCGCATCACCAGCTGTTCTGGTGTCTCGTCAGTCAACGGTGTCTCATCACAATCAGGACTAGCGGTAACAAAAGGAATAGCCAGTTTTTCTAGTAATTGTTGTCGATAAGGTGAGGTTGAAGCCAAAACTAGTTGGTAATTTTGCATTTTGATTTACAATTGTCTTCAGTGTATGAGTAGTATACCGGAAACTGGCAGATCGTCTCAAGTAAAGTGAGCGATATGGTACACCTTACGACGGATTAATCCTGTATTTATCATACAATAGTAACGTGCTTCTTAAGCCAATAGCGAAATAAGGCATAGCAACTTTTTTGCCTTTTTCTTTGACTAAAACAATTTTGGAAGATAATATTCGCGCCCTATGCAAAAGGTAAAAATACCGCGAACGATTGACCCGGCAAAAGCCGCTCAAAAACGATTGGATTATGATGGTATCATTCAAGCCAGTCTTTTAAAGCGCTTAGAAGAGTCAGTTGATGGCGTAAAACGCGACGCACAAGTCTCATTGTCATTTGGGATGGATGAACAGCAACTGGTTGTTATCTCTGGTAAAGCTAACATCGAAGTTGATTTAGAGTGTCAGCGCTGTAATCAAGCATTTGCACATGAATGCACCATTGAGTTTACTTATACTCCTTACTACAGTGAGCAAAGTGAGCAAGATGCACCGGATGAGTACGATTTGGTAGATCCTAACGAGTACGGTGAGATTGATTTGATTCAGTTAGTTGAAGACGAGTTCATTCTTGGTTTACCCCAAGTAGCGATGCACGATGAAGCGGATTGTAGCGTTAACTCAGACAATTTGGTGTTTGGTGAGATCCCCGACGAAGTGTTGGATGATAAGCCGAATCCATTCGATGTTTTAAAAAGTTTGAAGAAGTAAATCTTCAATCCATAACACAGGAGTAGGGTCAATGGCCGTACAAAAGAGCAAGAAATCACGTTCAATGCGTGGTATGCGTCGTTCACATGATGCGCTAACTTCAGCTGCACTATCTGTAGATGCAACTTCAGGTGAAACTCACCTACGTCACAATGTAACCGCTGAAGGCTACTACCGTGGCAAAAAGGTTATCAACAAGTAAGGTTGTGACCTTTGCAAAATCTAACCGTTGCACTTGATGCAATGGGCGGGGATTTCGGTCCTCGCGTTACAGTGCCTGCCGCCGTGCAGGCACTGTCGCATTTCCCAGAGCTAAAAGTGATATTAGTGGGTGATCATAGCGCGATCACTCAGCAATTATCTTTACTAGGTTACCAACCCGATCCTCGTTTGAGTATTGTGCACAGTGATCGAGTGATCGCTAACTCAGAAAAACCCTCACTAGCATTACGCCATAGCCATGACAGTTCAATGGGTTTGGCTATCGATCTGGTCGCTCAACAACAGGCGGATGCTTGTGTCAGTGCTGGTAACACCGGCGCGCTGATGGCACTCTCACGTTTTCGTTTAAAGCTTCTCCCTGGGATTGAGCGTCCGGCATTAGTAACCGCTTTACCCACGATATCGGGTGGTAAAACGTGGTTATTGGATCTTGGTGCGAATGTCTCTAGTGATGCTGATTCCCTGTTTCAATTTGCAGTGATGGGATCGGCATTGGCTGAGCAACATTTACAACGTTCCCCCCGCGTGGCGATTTTAAATATTGGCGCGGAAGAGATAAAAGGTAATGATCTGGTTAAGCGTTGTGCACAGCTGCTAAAGCAAACTCAAGCGGTGAATTTTATTGGCTATATTGAAGGGAATCAGTTATTGATGGATGCCGCCGACGTTGTGGTGTGTGATGGATTTGTCGGTAATGTTTGTTTAAAAACCTGTGAAGGGACTGCACAACTCTTTATTGATAAGTTAAAAAATCTCTTTTTAGCCTCATCCATAAAGGGTTGGATTGCCCGAAAAGTCTTTTCTGAACTGTTTTATGAATTAAAAACCTTGAACCCCGACCAGTATAACGGCGCAAGTTTGCTAGGATTACGCGGCATAGTCATTAAAAGTCATGGAAGTGCCGATGTATCCGCAGTCGTCAATGCGATAGGTGAAGCGGTTCATGAAGTGAAACGACAAGTCCCCAGCCGCATAAGCGATCGTTTGGAAGCGGTTTTACTCGAGAGGCATTATTAGTCTTCATGTATAGCAAAATTTTAGGTACTGGCAGCTACTTGCCATCTCAAGTGCGTACTAACGCAGATTTAGAGAAAATGGTAGATACCAATGATGAGTGGATTGTGACCCGGACGGGGATTCGTGAGCGTCGAATTGCCGCTGATAACGAAACCGTCGCCGATATGGCATTTTATGCTGCTGAAAAAGCCATCGAAATGGCGCAAATTGATAAGAATGAGATTGATCTGATTATTGTTGCCACGACAAGCGGCAGTCATACTTTTCCCTCTTCTGCTTGTCAGGTTCAAGCTAAGCTCGGGATCAAAGGTTGTCCAGCTTTTGATTTGGCTGCAGCATGCTCTGGTTTTGTGTATGCATTGTCGGTTGCTGATCAACACATTAAATCAGGCATGTGTAAAAAAGTACTGGTGATTGGTGCGGATGCATTATCGAAAACGTGCGATCCAACCGACCGCTCAACCATTATTTTATTTGGTGATGCGGCAGGAGCGGTGGTGGTTGGTGCTAGTCAAGAGCCCGGTATCTTATCGACTCATATCTATGCCGATGGTGAGTTTGGTGAGTTACTCAGTCTTGAAGTGCCTGAGCGTGGCGGTAATGTTGATAAGTGGCTGCATATGGCCGGTAACGAAGTGTTTAAAGTCGCCGTCACTCAATTATCAAAATTAGTCAAAGATACTTTAGCGGCGAATAATTTACATAAGTCGCAATTAGATTGGCTGGTGCCGCATCAAGCCAATTATCGAATTATTTCTGCTACTGCAAAGAAACTTTCTATGTCATTGGATCAAGTTGTGATGACGTTAGATCGCCATGGTAATACTTCAGCTGCAACGGTACCAACCGCATTAGATGAAGCGGTGCGCGATGGACGCATTCAACGTGGCCAGTTATTGCTGTTAGAAGCGTTTGGTGGTGGTTTTACTTGGGGCTCTGCCTTGGTTAAATTCTGATTGCTCCCCAATCACTTATTTGACGTTGAAGAGTCGCTTGACTCTTTATCCATTTTATTAGGTTAAGGAAAAAACATGAGCAAGTTTGCTATTGTATTCCCAGGCCAAGGTTCACAAGCAATCGGTATGCTTGCGGAGCTTGGTGAACAGTATGATGTTGTAAAACAGACGTTTAGCCAAGCTTCTGAAGTATTAGGTTATGACTTATGGGCATTAGTTCAACAAGGCCCAGCAGAAGATCTTAACCAAACTCATCGTACGCAACCCGCTATCCTTGCTGCATCGGTTGCTATTTGGCGTGTGTGGCAGTCATTGAACTTGCCTCAACCTGAAGTCTTAGCAGGACACAGTTTAGGTGAATACTCTGCGTTAGTATGCTCGGGGGTGATTGATTTTCAGCAGGCGATCAGCTTAGTTGAATTACGTGGTCGATTAATGCAAGAGGCTGTACCTGCTGGCACGGGAGCAATGTATGCGATCATTGGTCTTGATGATGAGGCGATTGCCAACGCGTGCCAACAAGCCGCTCAAGGTCAAATTGTTTCTCCGGTAAACTTTAACTCCCCAGGTCAGGTCGTGATTGCTGGGCAGAAAGAGGCCGTTGAGCGTGCTGGTGTACTGTGCAAAGAAGCGGGTGCCAAGCGAGCATTACCCCTGCCAGTGTCAGTGCCATCGCATTGTGCATTAATGAAACCCGCCGCAGAAAAATTAGCCATTGCGCTCGCTGGACTTCAGTTTAATAGCCCATCAATTCCGGTCATTAATAACGTTGATGTGCTGGCTGAAACGGATCCTGCAAAAATTAAAGATGCCCTTGTGCGTCAGCTTTATAATCCGGTACGTTGGACAGAAGCGGTACAAAGCATGAGTGACCAAGGGATTGAAAAACTTATTGAAGTTGGTCCAGGTAAAGTGTTAACTGGATTAACCAAACGCATAGTGAAAACACTGGATGCGGTAGCCGTAAACGATAGCGCTTCATTCGAAGCTGTGCAATAAAGTAGGAATCAAACATGAATGAATTCATGAGCCTTGAAGGTAAAGTCGCTCTAGTCACGGGAGCAAGTCGTGGGATTGGTCGTTCAATCGCAGAAGTGCTTGTCGCACGCGGTGCCACCGTGATTGGAACAGCAACCAGCGATAGTGGCGCAGATGCAATTAGTACTTATCTAGGCGAGAAGGGTAAAGGGTTTGCTTTGAATGTGACTGACCCTGCATCGATCGAATCGGTACTCAAAGCGATCAATGAACAGTTTGGCAGCATCGACATTTTAGTGAATAATGCCGGTATCACACGTGATAACCTATTGATGCGTATGAAAGACGAAGAGTGGATGGATATCTTAGATACCAACTTAACGTCGATTTTCCGCTTATCGAAAGCGGTATTACGTGGCATGATGAAAAAACGCCATGGTCGAATCATTAATGTTGGTTCGGTTGTTGGTACCATGGGTAATGCTGGACAAACTAACTATGCAGCGGCAAAAGCGGGCGTAATTGGCTTTACCAAGTCGATGGCACGTGAAGTTGCATCCCGTGGTGTGACTGTGAACACAGTTGCACCAGGTTTTATCGCCACAGATATGACAAAAGCGCTGAATGATGAGCAACGTGCTGCTACACTAGCGCAAGTTCCAGCGGGTCGTCTGGGTGAACCTCATGAAATTGCTTCTGCAGTGGCTTTTTTAGCGTCCAATGAAGCAGCTTACATTACGGGTGAGACTCTGCACGTCAACGGCGGAATGTACATGGTTTAATGCCAAGTGTTTGGAGAAGTTAAGCGACAGTCGTCAATAAATGCTGACTTTTCTTAACAGTTGGTTTTTAGGTGCGCAACATTTGTGCATGATTTATGTCAAAAATGGTGTGAATTTCGGTTAAAATCGGTAAATTTGTGGTTTGACCAGCAAGGTCCCCCTTGCAACTTTCACTAGTTCGAATAAACTACGGAATCATCGCATTAGGCGAAATCTGTAAAGGAAAAGAAAACATGAGCAACATTGAAGAACGCGTAAAGAAAATCATCGTTGAACAGCTAGGTGTAGACGAAGCAGAAGTAAAAAATGAATCTTCTTTCGTTGAAGATCTAGGTGCAGATTCTCTAGACACTGTTGAATTAGTTATGGCTCTTGAAGAGGAATTTGATACTGAGATTCCTGACGAAGAAGCAGAGAAAATCACTACTGTTCAAGCTGCGATTGATTACGTGACCAGCAACGCTCAGTAATGTTCTCCCCAGGCGGCCCTCTGGCCGCCTGAGTTTTTTAGTCATCTATCCCTCTCATAGAATGTTTCTATCCCGGAGAATATGATCGTGTCCAAGCGTCGTGTCGTTGTCACTGGCATGGGTATGTTGTCACCAGTAGGCAACACTGTAGAATCTTCTTGGAAAGCCCTGCTAGCTGGTCAAAGTGGTATTGTTAATATTGAGCACTTTGATACTACAAATTTCTCAACTCGTTTCGCAGGTCTAGTCAAAGACTTTAATTGCGAAGAGTATATGTCTAAAAAAGAAGCCAGAAAAATGGATCTTTTTATCCAATATGGCATTGCTGCGGGTATTCAAGCTCTAGACGATTCCGGTCTGCAAATTACGCAAGCTAATGCGCCACGTGTTGGTGTCGCCATTGGTTCGGGAATTGGTGGTCTTGAGTTAATTGAATCTGGCCATCAGGCATTAATCGAAAAAGGTCCACGTAAGGTTAGCCCATTTTTCGTTCCCTCAACCATTGTTAACATGGTTGCAGGTAACCTTTCTATTATGCGTGGTTTACGTGGTCCAAATCTTGCAATTTCAACCGCTTGTACCACTGGCTTGCACAATATTGGTCATGCCGCACGGATGATTGCTTACGGTGATGCCGATGCCATGGTTGCGGGTGGTGCAGAAAAAGCCTCCACACCTTTAGGTATGGCTGGTTTTGGTGCTGCGAAAGCGTTATCCACTCGCAATGATGAACCACAAAAAGCTTCACGCCCTTGGGATAAAGATCGTGATGGTTTTGTATTGGGTGATGGTGCTGGTGTGATTGTGCTTGAAGAGTATGAACACGCTAAAGCTCGTGGTGCTAAAATTTATGCTGAGTTGGTCGGTTTTGGTATGTCAGGTGATGCTTATCACATGACTTCACCAAGTGAAGACGGTTCTGGTGGCGCTCTAGCGATGGAAGCCGCGATGCGTGATGCTGGAGTCACAGGGACTCAAATTGGTTATGTTAATGCTCACGGAACGTCAACTCCGGCCGGTGATGTCGCGGAAGTAAAAGGCATCAAACGAGCATTAGGTGAAGAAGGCGCTAAACAAGTATTAGTCTCTTCAACCAAATCAATGACGGGTCACTTGCTCGGTGCAGCAGGTTCTGTTGAAGCGATCATTACCATCATGTCGTTGGTTGACCAAATTGTTCCACCAACCATTAACCTTGATAACCCAGAAGAAGGGTTAGAGATAGACTTAGTGCCCCATACGGCGCGTAAAGTATCAGGTATGGATTATGCGATATGCAACTCGTTTGGCTTCGGTGGTACCAACGGTTCACTGATTTTTAAACGCGTATAATTAATCTATCTGATTGAGTTTGAGTTTAAACGGCTTGGTGCTTTGCATTAGGCCGTTTATTTTTTCAGGGAGTCAAGCATGATTGGGCAAAATGGATTCAACGAGCCCCTAATTACCGCCAGTGATCGTTCTTTCCAATATGGCGATGGCTGCTTTAGTACTCTATTGATTAAACAAGGTAAAATTCAGTTCTGGGATTATCATCAAGAGCGAATGGAGGCTTGCTTACAGCGCTTGGCGATTCCATCTCCTGATTGGTTGAAAATAGAACTTGCGTTGAATCAAGCGGCGATAGGTAAGCCACTGGCGGGAATGAAACTGCATATTAGCCGTGGCGAAGGAGGACGAGGTTATAGTCCAAGCCAACAACATTCATCAAGAATTACATTGAGTCACTTTGATTTTCCAGCTCATTATCATCAATGGCAACGTCAAGGGATCAGATTAGGCGTCTGTGAGCAGCGCATGGGACTCAACCCATTGCTGGCGGGACATAAACATAATAACCGCTTAGAGCAAGTTTTACTGCGTGGTGAAATGGATCGTGCAGGGTATGACGATGGCGTTTGTTTGGATCTTAATCATCATATCGTTGAAACAACGATGGCAAATTTGTTCTGGGTGAAAAATGGCACCTTATATACGCCGAGTCTTGATAATGCTGGTGTTGCTGGTGTCGCGCGGCGGATGATTTTACAATCGGCAACATCATTCGGGTTGACCGTGGAAATTGGTCAGTTTCCAATGGAGCATTTAATTGCTGCTGATGAGGTTTTTATTTCTAATGCCATCATTGAAGTCGCGCCTGTCATCGGTATTGCGCATCATTTGTATACCATCGGCCGTTATGTACGATATTTTCAGGAGAGTTTTAATTCGTGATTAAAAAATTACTGGCCTTAATTTTAGTCATCATTGTTTTTGCTACTGCAAGCTACTTTTATGCGGTTAAAAAGACCAATGATTACCTCGCGCAGCCGTTATTGATCACTGAACCGCAGTTGATCACTATTCATGGTGGGACGAGTTTAAATAGAGCGTTGGCGTTAATGACCGATCAAGCTTGGTTAGTTGATGACTCTTTGGCCTCGAAGTTATTACGTCGTTTCTACCCTGAATTAACGCCGATTAGAGCGGGAACGTATCAATTACAGCCCGGGTTATCGCTACAAGATAGTTTAGCGTTATTGGTTTCTGGGCGAGAATTTCAGTTTTCGATCACCTTTATTGAAGGAAGCCGTTTTTCTGAATGGCGTGCTAGCTTAGCGCAAAATCCTAACTTACAACAAACGCTGACTGAGCATTCAGAGGCAGACATCGCCCAATTATTAGGCATCGATAATGCAAAGTTAGAAGGCTTATTTTTGGCGGAAACCTACCATTTTACTAAAGGGGAGAAGGATATTGATATCCTTCGTCGAGCGCATCGTAAGCTCAATCGTCTGCTTGAGCATGAATGGGAACATCGTCAGCCTGATTTGCCATTGAAAACTCCTTACGAAGCCCTTATTTTGGCGTCAATTATTGAAAAAGAAACGGCGATCGATGCGGAGCGGGAGCGAGTTTCTTCGGTGTTTATTAATCGATTAAACAAGCGAATGCGTTTACAAACGGACCCTACGGTTATTTATGGAATGGGTGATCGTTATCAAGGGCGGATTCGCCGTGCGGATTTGCGTGAAGCGACAGAATATAATACTTACGTGATCAATGGACTCCCTCCGACGCCGATCGCGATGGCTGGCCCCGCTTCGATTAAGGCCGCTTTAAATCCGGAACAGAGTGATTACCTTTATTTTGTGGCCAGTGGTCATGGTGATCACGTGTTTTCAAAAACATTAGCAGAACATAATCGCGCGGTTCGCGCCTATTTACAAGTGATCAGAAGTCGACAATGAACGCAAAATTTATCGTAGTAGAAGGGCTAGAAGGCGCAGGAAAAAGCACGGCTATTCAGGTTGTGATCGATACGTTACAAGCTTTTGGTATTGAGTCAATTACCCAGACTCGTGAGCCCGGTGGCACGGTATTGGCTGAAAAAATGCGTGCTTTAGTCAAAGAAGATCACCCTGGTGAAGTTTTACAAGATGTGACGGAAGTGCTGCTAATGTACGCCGCACGGGTACAACTTGTGGAAAACGTCATTAAACCTGCATTGGCGGCAGGATGCTGGGTCGTGGGCGATCGCCATGACATGTCTTCGCAAGCTTATCAAGGCGGCGGACGGCAGATTAGCCCTGCGACGATGCAGCAGCTTAAGCAGTTAGCGTTAGGGGCGTTTAGCCCAGATTTTACTTTATACTTAGATATCGATCCGCGAGTCGGATTAGAGCGAGCTCGTGGGCGAGGGGAGTTGGATCGTATTGAGAGAATGGACTTGAGTTTTTTTGAACGTACACGACAGCGTTATCTAGAACTGGCTAAGGACAATCCATCAGTCACGATTATTAACGCGCAGCAAACCTTACAAGCGGTGACACAAGATATTCAGCAAGCGTTATTAAACTGGTTAAATCAACATAAAGGTTAATGATGAACGCAGTATATCCTTGGTTAAGCGAGGCATGGGAGCGTTGGAAACAACAGCTTGAGCATCAGCGCTTTGCTTCAGCAACCTTAATCAATGCCCCACACGGAGTAGGCGCAGAGCAGTTGATTGAGAAATTCTCGCAGGCATTAATGTGTACTACACAGCGTAGTGAGCCCTGTGGATTTTGTCATGGCTGTGAGTTAATGCTATCGGCCACGCATCCGGATTATCATCTTGTTCGTCCTGAAAAAGAGGGCAAGTCGATTACGGTTGAGCAAATTCGTATAGCGAATCGATTAGCACAAGAGTCTTCACAGCTCTCAGGCTTTCGATTGATCGTGATTGAGCCTGCCGAAGCAATGAATGAATCAGCAGCGAATGCTTTACTGAAAACGCTTGAAGAGCCCGCAGAAAAATGTGTTTTCATTTTACTGACTCATCAAGTGAGCCGTTTACTGGCGACAATCGTCAGTCGTTGCCAACAAATTATTATTCCAGAACCGCAGCCACAAGCCGTTATGCCGTGGTTAACCGAACAGTGTCAACAATCGATTCCTGCTTTTGCTGCTCATATTCATGGTAATGCTCCATTACTGACTCGAGCGTTTATTTTACAAGGTGAACTCCAAAATTATTTGGCGATTGAGCAGCAATTTGTTCAGGCATTACAAGGCGACATTTCGGCATTATTAAATTGTGCGAAAACGATCAGTGGCCAGCCTCTCAGTGGACTACGTTGGCTTTGGTATCTCTTGACTGACGCCCAAAAAACCGCTTTTGGGGTATGGCAGCCTTACTTTACTCCGCAAAGTCAGTGGCTTGCTCAAGCTCGTTCTTTGTCTTTATTACAACAACAAACGGATTCATTGGCGCAGTTGATCAATCAATTACAGGGATTTAGTGGGTTAAATAGTGAACTTTTAATTGCTGATTGGTTATTTAAATTTAATGAGGAAACATGTTTGTAGATTCACATTGTCATCTTGATAAACTGAACTATCAAGATTTACACCAAGATATCAGCGATGTTCTTGCTAAAGCCGAACGGGCTAAAGTGACACAATTACTTTCTGTGGGTGTGACGTTAGACTCATTTCCCAATATGTTAGCGATGATTACTCCCTTCGATAATATTCATGCTTCTTGTGGTGTTCATCCTCTCGACGTGCAAAGTGATTTTGATCTAGAGCGTTTTCACACTTATGCCCGTCACCCTAAAGTGGTTGCGATTGGTGAAACTGGGCTCGATTATCACTATCAGCCAGAAATGGCGGAATTACAACAACAGCGTTTTATTCAGCATATTGATACTGCCGTTGAACTCAATAAGCCATTGATTATTCATACTCGTCAAGCGCGAGAAGATACTTTAGCTATACTCAAAGCACATCACGCAGAGCGTTGTGGCGGGGTTATACACTGTTTTACTGAAGATTGGGCTTTTGCGCAGGCGGCAATGGATTTAGGCTTCTATATTTCGATCTCTGGGATCGTTACGTTTCGCCAAGCAACAGAGCTCAAAGCCGTGGTAAAGGCACTACCATTAGATAGGTTGTTGATTGAAACCGATTCGCCTTATTTAGCGCCAGTACCTCATCGAGGTAAAGAGAATCAGCCGGCTTATGTGGTTGAGGTTGCGGCGTATATTGCTCAACTTAAAGGGCTTTCTTTGGGCGAAGTTGCAGAAAAAACCAGCAAAAACTTCCAAGATCTTTTTTTGCGATGAAAATCAAATTTTATAGGTGTAAGACGCCTGGAATGGCTGTTTTACGTGCTTTACTTCAAATTATCATCAAGAATTAGCCTTGTTTACTTAATATGTTGAATATTTAGTCC